>JBCBXA010000100.1:0-9933 GCA_039816825.1 Pseudomonadota bacterium
CAGCATCTTGCCCCCATGTTTCCGGGCAAAAAGCCAGTTGAACAGGGCGGTGCGCGCGCCGCCAATGTGCAGGAAGCCTGTGGGCGAAGGGGCGAAGCGCGTCACGACTTGGCGCTGAGCGGCGGGTGAGGTGGTCATCGGTTTTCCTGATCTTCCGTCGACTGCGATTCGACCTTTGGCCGCCCGTGTAACATGGGGGCAAGATGCTGTTGCGGATCGAGGACACCGATCGCGCGCGCTCGACCAGTGAGGCAACGCAGGCCATTCTGGACGCCCTGTCCTGGCTCGGCTTGAACTGGGATGGAGACCCCATTTCCCAGCATGCAAATGCCGATCAGCATCGTGCCGTTGCTGAAGAGCTACTGGCGCGTGGCGCGGCTTACAAGTGTTTTGCCACGTCAGAAGAACTGACGGCCATGCGCGAAGCCGCCCAGGCCGAAGGGCGACCACCAAAATACGACCGACGTTGGAGAGACCGCGATCCGGCTGACGGTGGTGATGCGCCTTACGTTGTGCGGATCAAAGCCCCGATTGAGGGCGATACCGTGATCGACGATCAGGTTCAGGGTGAAGTGCGTTTTCCAAACGACGCGCTGGACGATTTCGTCATCCTGCGGTCTGACGGATCGCCAACCTACATGCTGGCGGTTGTGGTGGACGACCGCAACATGGGCGTAACCCACGTCATTCGCGGCGACGATCACCTCACCAATGCTGCGCGCCAGGCCCTGATCTACAAGGCGATGGAGTGGGACATGCCTGTCATGGCCCATATTCCGCTGATCCACGGGCCTGATGGCGCGAAGCTTTCAAAGCGCCACGGAGCCCTTGGTGTGGAGGCGTATCGCGCCATGGGCTATCTTCCCGTGGCTTTGCGGAACTATCTCGTGCGCCTTGGCTGGGCCCACGGCGATGATGAGATCATCTCCCCTGAGGACATGCTCTCATGGTTTGGGTTTGAGGGCATGAACAAGGCGGCGGCCCGTTTCGACTTTCAGAAGCTCGAAGCCTTGAACGGCAACTGGATCAGGCAAAGCGAAGACGCGGACCTGTTGGCCTATCTCGAGCAGAGCGGTGGTTCACTCGATGGACAGCACGCCTTCCATACGCCACCCAATGAGCCGCAAAGGTCTCAGGTTGCCCAGCTCATGTCTGGCCTGAAGGAGCGGGCGAAAACCATGGTGGAGCTGGCAGAGGCCGCGAACTTCCTTTTTGCGAGCCGACCGCTGACTTTGGAGGCGAAAGCAGAAAAAATTCTCAGTGAAGGTGGCCGCGAGGCGATCTCTGAACTTTTGCCAGCGCTGGAGGCTTTAGAGGATTGGTCCCTCGGCAGTATCGAGACCGCAGTGCGTGACCACGTTGAGAAGACCGGTGCAAAACTGGGCAAAGTCGCCCAGCCATTGCGTTGCGCGGCGACGGGAAGCACGACATCCCCCGGGGTTTTCGACGTTCTTGCAGCTCTTGGCCGCGATGAGTGCCTGGCGAGATTGCGTGATCAGGCGCAAGCCACCCAATGACGCACCCTGCGTAGCAAACGACTGGCAACCATGGACTTTTGGTGAACTTGCGGGCCGTCCACCCAGCCGCTAAGCCCAATATAACTCGACCGCCGCAATTCGCGGCCGCTGTGGCTTGGCCGCAGCCATTCCGACAGGAGCATCCCATGAGCGACGAAGCCGCAAAACTCGTCATTGGAGACAAGACGTACGAACTACCAAGGCACAGCGGTAGCACGGGCCCTGACGTCTACGACATCACCAAGTTTTATGCCGAGACCGGCGCGTTCACCTTTGATCCGGGCTTTACTTCAACAGCCTCATGCGAAAGCGGCCTGACCTTTATCGATGGCGGCAACGGCATTCTGCTTCACCGCGGATACCCCATCGACCAACTGGCCGATGAAGGCGACTTTTTGGAGACCTGTTATCTGCTCTTGCATGGAGAACTGCCAACGGCCGACGAAAAGAAGACCTTCGACGACCTGGTGACCAACCACACCATGTTGCACGACCAGATGCGTTCGCTTTTCAGCGGGTTCCGTCGAGACGCGCACCCCATGGCCATCATGGTAGGCGTCGTCGGCGCCCTGTCAGCTTTCTATCACGACTCAACGGACATCACGGACGCGCGTCAACGCGAGATCGCTTCGATCCGCCTCATCGCAAAAATGCCGACGATTGCGGCCATGGCCTACAAATATTCGATTGGCCAGCCATTCGTGCACCCACAGAACAATCTGGGCTACGCAGCGAACTTCCTCAACATGTGCTTCTCAGTGCCGTGTGAGGAATACAAGGTCTCGCCAACGCTGGCACGCGCCATGGATCGGATTTTCATCCTCCACGCTGATCACGAGCAGAATGCATCCACTTCGACAGTTCGGCTCGCTGGCTCTTCGGGCGCCAACCCATTCGCCTGTATCGCCGCCGGCATTGCCTGCCTGTGGGGCCCTGCGCATGGTGGTGCCAACGAGGCTGCTCTCAATATGCTTCAGGAAATCGGCTCAGTTGACCGCATTCCGGAATATGTGGCGCGTGCGAAAGACAAGTCGGACCCATTCCGCCTGATGGGCTTCGGGCACCGGGTCTACAAGAACTATGATCCGCGCGCGAAGATCATGCAGAGCACCTGCCATGAAGTTCTGGACGAGCTTGGCATCAAAGACGACCCCATGCTCGAAGTTGCCATTGAACTCGAACGGATCGCCCTGACCGACGAATACTTCATCGAGAAGAAACTCTATCCGAACATCGACTTTTACTCGGGCATCACGCTCAGGGCACTGGGCTTCCCACCAGAGATGTTCACCGTGCTGTTCAGCCTGGCGCGGACCGTGGGTTGGATCGCCCAGTGGAAAGAGATGATCGAGGATCCAAAGCAGAAGATAGGACGCCCACGGCAGCTCTATACCGGCCCGACGCACCGCGACTACGTTCCAGTCGACAAGCGCGGCTAACTAAAGATTGGCGGCCTGGCGCAGCGCGTCAGCCGCCAACTCTGCTGGAGGCTTTGCAGTCTCCACGCGCTCCCACAGTCGCGAGAAAGCGTCGGCCTGGGAGCGTCTTGCATGATTGTCCGCCAACAGCGCCTTCAGTTCCCGCATCAAACGATCCAGTTTGGCGTGATCTCCAACGCACTCGGGAACGACCGGTTCATCCAAGATGAGGTTTGGCAAATTGACGGACCAGCTGGTGATGAAAGGGGTCGCCAAGCGATCCAAACCTGCGGTTCTGTAAAAGATCGCGTGGGGGACACGCGCCAGGGCCAATTCGAGGGAGATGGTCCCCGAAGTTGCCAAAGCTGCATGAGCATGACGCATCGCATTCAGGCGAGCTTCCTCGCCCACCACAACATCTACCGGTAGACGAGACTGAGCCAACAGATCTCTCACCAGTTGCTCTCGTTTTTCGAGTGTCGGCAGCGTCAGATGCACCGCTCGACTTTCAGACACCTGTTCCGCAACGCTTAGGAATGCGGGAAGTGAGCGCTCAATTTCTGAGCGCCGCGAGCCCGGCAGAAGCAGAAGCTCGATGGGCTTCTCGTCTTCGAGGCTATTAGTCGTCTGCGCGCGCCACTCCGCCATAGACGTGGAGAGTGGATGGCCCACATAGGTGCCCGGAGGCCCGCCCAGCCTCGCCAGGGCCTCTGGCTCAAACGGCAGCAGGCACAGAACATGGTCTATGTAGCTGGCCATCTTGGCCGCCCTGCCGGGTCGCCATGCCCAAACGCTGGGGCAGACATATTTGATGATGGGAATGTCTGGTGCCCGCTTCCGCACTCGTTTGGCAACCAGAGCGCAGAACTCGGGACTATCAATGAGCAGAACCGCATCGGGCCGTTTGGCAAGGATATCAGCCACGACCGTTTTTACGCGCTTCAACAGGTCTGGCAGCCGCGCGATGACGGGTCCGAAGCCCATGACAGAAAGCCGATCAATCTCAAACAGGCTTTGCAAACCGGCAGCTTGAAGTTGGCGACCTCCCAAGCCAAGCGGTTGCACCAGACCTCTTTCGTCGGCATTCAGGGCTGACAGAACAGCCGCTCCCAGCACATCCCCTGATGGCTCTCCGACCACAAAGTAGAGCTGGCGGCTCGTTACGCTAGCCATGACGATCTCTTGATCCGGCAAAACCATAGAGCGCAATTTGGCCCACATTGGCGGTCTCAATCAGTCGCTTCTGATCGAGAATAATCGAACGCCCGGCCTCAACACCAATCACCGACAATTTGGCCTCGCTCGCCAAACGCAGGGTGTTCATTCCAATGGTGGGGAGGTCAAAACGCAGATCCTGCCTTGGCTTCGCGCACTTCACCAATACGCCACCGCCGCGAGACGATATGCGACCTTCCCTACGCAAGGCGACCACTCTTTGAAGCATCGCATCGGTGCCCTCAGCGGCCTCCAGCGCTATCGACCGGCCACGCTCGACAATGGCAGCCTGGCCTGCATCCATGGCTCCCAACGCTTTGGCCTGCGAAAACGCTTCTTCCAGATCCGCAAACTGATCCCGCTCAATTCTGACCAGACCAAGCTGGCCCTCTTCGGCCAGAAGTGATGGCACGACATCTGACAGACCAACGACCGGAAAGCCTTGCCCGGCGAATATGTCTGCAACGGCTCGAAGAACATTGTCGTCACCGCCCACCAACGCAGCCACAACCTTCGGAAGGGACGCGATGGTGCCAAAATCCAGCTTGAAAGTCCGGTAGCTTGGACGTTCCGCCACACCGCCAGCAAAGATGACCGCTGTCGTTTCCCAGCGCCGAAGCTGCGACCACAGCTTGCCAAGTTGGCCGAAGCCCAAGCTCACATGCGGCATGGACCCGGCCCAATCAAGCTCGCGGTTGACACCGATGATGCCGGCCAATCGCGCCTGCCCGTGCAAAGATAAGGATATGTTTTCCGGCAGGTCTCCATTGCCGGCGATGACGGCAATGCGGTCCATTCACAGTGCCCGTTTGCGCATGGAGCAATATTGGCGTGCGGTGTCCTGGCTTACAAAAGCGAGCAAAGACTCGATCAGTGGCGAACGATCCGCCGCCGAGAGCGCGTTAAATTCGGCCTCCAGCTCCTCAACAGCTTCCTTCATCGTCAGATCACCTTCGAAAATACGTCGATAGGCGTTCCGAAGCTCGTGTATCTGAGACTTGTTGAAACCGGCTCTGCGCAATCCCACCACGTTGGGGCCCGCTACTTCAGCCCGGTGGCCGATGGCAATCGCAAACGGAACAAGGTCCTGTTCGACGCCGGCCAGGCCGCCGACAAAGGCGCCGGTTCCGATGCGGGCAAACTGATGCACGGCAGACCCGCCACCGAAGATGACATTGTCCTCCACCGTCACATGGCCAGCCAACATCACATTGTTGGACGCGATGACACCGTTGCCGATCCGGCAGTCATGCGCCACGTGCGATCCGGCCAGAAACACGCACTTGTTTCCAAGTGCGGTCAGGCCGCCTCCACCCTCAGTACCAGGGTGCATGGTGACGTTCTCTCTAACGATACAGTCTTGACCCAGTGTCAGGCGTGTCTCTTCACCACGATATTTTAAGTCCTGTGGATCGAGGCCAAGCGCGGCAAATGAGAAAATGCGCGATCGTGCGCCAATTGTGGTGCGCCCCGCAACGACCACATGGCTCACCAGTTCGACGCCGTCCTCCAAAACAGCATTCGGGCCGATCTGACAGAAGGGTCCTATCGAGACGCCCTCCCCGAGTTGCGCCCCATCAGCCACAATCGAAGTTTGATGGATCGTCACGCGGACTCCGCTGGTTCAGCGTCCCGCATCATGGCACTGACCTCAGCCTCAGCAACCTTCTGGCCGGCGACCATGGCCACGCAGTCAAATTTGAAGATGGAGCCCCGAGACCGCGACTTGGTCACATGATATTCGAGCACATCGCCCGGCAGGACGGGCTTGCGGAACTTCGCGCGGTCAATCGTCATGAAGTAAACGAGCTTAGGAGCGCCTGAGCCGCCTTCGTGAGCGGCAGTAATCGCACCAGCTGTCTGCGCCAGCCCCTCAATGATCAATACACCCGGCATAATCGGTGAGCCAGGAAAATGGCCGACAAAGAACGGTTCATTGATGGTGACATTCTTGATGCCAACGGCCGCGTCACCGCCCTGAATTCTTTCAATCCTGTCCACCAGGAGGAACGGATAACGGTGCGGCAGCAATTGCATGATGTCCGCAATATTGAGGGACTTCATTTCGTCATCAGTCATCTTTCGCCTTGCCCCTTTCTTTGCTTGTTGCCCTTCGGCGCGCCTTCGCAAGATCTTGCAGAAAGTATCGAATGGGAATGGCCGGAATCCCACCGACACGTGACTTGGCCGGTAGATCTTCGGTCACGGCGGACATGCCAGCCACTTGCGAATGACTGCCAACACTAACGTGCCCCACAGTGGATGAAGCCCCGGCAAACGTCACGTAGTCGCCGATGATGGACGAACCTGCGAGCCCGACCTTCGCAACGATAAAGCAATGTCGACCGAGCACGCAATTGTGCCCAATCTGTACCTGATTATCGATTTTGGTGCCTTCACCGATGACCGTATCGGTTGTCGTACCCCGATCAATGGTGGTGTTGGCGCCGATATCAACATGATCCTGCACTATCACTCGACCGAGTTGTGGGACCTTGCGATGTTGCACACCGGGAGCAAAACCAAAGCCGTCCTGGCCTATGCAGGCGCCCGGATGCACAATGACCCCATCGCCCAGGATCGCGTGCTGAATGACCGCATTGGGACCGATATCACACCCGCGCCCAATTGAGACGTTCTGTCCTATGACACAATTGGCTCCCAAAACGGTGCCCTCACCAATTTGAGCACCAGGCCCCACGACGCAGCCGGGCTCTGTTACAACCCCGTCCTCCAGCCGTGCAGTCTGATGAACGGTGACAGAACCGGAACCGGTATTGCCGGTGGTGAGAGGGCGCATGGCTTGGGGGTAGAGAATTGCTGCCGCCTGTGCATACGCCCCGTAAGGATCGCCGACGACCAGCAAAGTGGCGTGGCTGGGAGCAAGCTCGACCAAGCTGTCATTCAAAACGATCACTGATGCGCCAGTTTTGCTCAGCGCATCGCGATACTTTGCTTTGTCCACGAATGCGAGAGAGCCGGAAGTGGCACCATCGATAGGTGCAACGCTGCTGACCACCATGTCGGCATTGCCGCGAAGTTCGGCTCCGATAGCAGATGCCAGAAACGCGGCAGTGACAGCTTGCGGCTTCGAGAAGAATTCAGGGTCAGACACGAAGGCAGCGGATCAGGCACCCAGCCTTAGAACTGGGTGCTGATTCCGAAGTTGAAGAACTGCGTTCTGTCTGTCGCCACCTTGTTGATGGCATGCGCAAAGTCACCCCGAAGCGGGCCAATCGGCGAGTCCCAGATCACCGAGAGACCCACGGACGATCGGATCGCGTTCTGGCCTGTCAAGTTGGCGTTAAAGGATCCGTTGACCGCCTGTTCCAGAATGGGTGACGCGCTGCCGATCCACGCCGCATCGGCAAACAACGCGCCGCGAACACCGAGAGCCTCAGACAGACCCGGGACAGGGAACTGCACCTCGCCGCTGACAGCGATATATTCTGTTGAGCCAACATGAAGATTGATGGCCTGTGAGAACGGCCCCACGGCACCAGGCTCGAAGCCACGAATGATGCGGGAGTTGATGGCGAAATTGTCCTGGTAGCGCACGCGCTGTCCCACTCCCGTGGTATGACCACCACGCAGATTACCGAACAGCACGATATCGGAGTCATCCATAACCGACTTGTATCCGACCAATTGTGCGGTGGTCTGCAGGTAGCGGACATTGCCACCGATCCCAGCAAAAGTCTGACCAAAGCGCACAAGTATGCCATCACGCGGATTCTTCTGATCGTCCAAGCCGTCGTAGACCAGCTCGTAGCCCAGTGCAGATGTAACCGTCGTGCCTTCCTGAACAAAGGCTGCGCCGTTACCGAGGACATTCCCCACATTATCACGCTGATAAGTGATCCGGTCGCTCTCGAGGCTGTAGATCAGAGATGCAGTCAGACGTTGGGTTAGCGGCACACCCAGGCTTACGGAACCACCAACAGCCTGGCTGTTGTACGGGCGGCTCGTCGTGAAGTCTTCAGTGCGATTGTAGGCCGTGAAGCCGGCGGCAAGACGGCGCCCAAGGAAGTAGGGCTCTGTGAACGCGAACTCATAGTTGGACGTCTTGCCACCAAGACTTGCTGCAACCTTGATGAACTGCCCTCGACCCAGGAAGTTACGTTCCGACAGGGATACGTTACCGACAACGCCGTCATTGTTGGAGTAACCCGCACCGATGGTGAAGGAGCCCGTGTTCTTGTCCTTCACATTCACATTCAGAACAACGCGGTCTGGTGCGGAGCCTTGGCTTGTCGTGATACGGACACTCTCAAAGAAGCCCAGTGCATCCAGCCGACGACGCGCCGCATCGATCAGAACCTGATTGTAGGCATCGCCTTCGGCAATATCGAACTCGCGGCGTATGACGTAGTCGCGCGTGCGCTCATTGCCGACAATATTGATGCGCTCGATATAGGCGCGCGGACCTTCATCAATGATGTAGACGACGTCGATGGTCCGCGTATCGAAGTTGCGCTCGCCGCGCGGCGTGATCTGCGCAAAGGCAAACCCCTTACTCGCAACACGGTTATTGATGCCCTCGATGGTCTCTTCAACGCGCTTGGCGCTGTACAGGCGACCGGTGCGCGACTTCAGTTCGCGCTGCAACTGCTCGGGGTCGAGCCCCTCGATGGTGCTGTCGATCTGGACGTCGCCAAAATCGTAGCGCTCGCCCTCATTCACCGTGATCGTGATGGTGTACTCGTTCTCGGCCTGATCGAGGTCTGCAATAGCCGAGATCACTTCGAAGTCCGCATATCCCCGATCGAAATAAAAGCGAGCTAGGATCTCTTCATCGGCTGCCAGGCGGTCAGGATCATAGACATCGTTCCGGCTGATGAACGACAGCAGGCTGCTTTGCTTCGTGTTGATGACGCTGCGCAGGCGGCGGTCGCCAAAAGCGTTGTTACCCACAAACAGGATCTGCTTGACGCGAGTTCTGCCGCCTTCGGCAATTTCAAACACCACATTAACGCGGTTGTTGGCGAGCTCAACGGTCCGAACATTCACGGACACGTCTTCGCGGCCAATGCGCCGGTACTGCTCTTCGATGCGCTGGCGATCACTCTCGAGAACATTGTCACTGAGGATCCCGATATCTTCTGACTGCAGAGACGAGCGCAGAGGCTCGGTTTTGATCTTCTTGTTACCGCGGATGATGACATTTGCGATCGTCGGATTTTCCTCGACACGCACGATCAGAGTGCGGCCGGACTGGAAGATCTGAACGTCGGCAAACAGGCCGGTCGCAAAAAGCGCCTTCAGGCTGTCATCGATATCGATTGTCGAAAACGACCGACCGGGCTCGATCGTGATGTAGTTCAGGATGGATTGATTATCGAGCCGCTGAGACCCCTGCACTTGCACGCTGCTGACAACTGCTGCATGCGCCGCTTGTGGGAAGGTCACTGAATGAGACGCCATGGCAACCGTGCCGAGCGCCAAAGCAATCATCAACCGGCAGGCCATCAGGCGGATCGAATTGAAAATCATAACTGAACCGAACTTTTCATTCTTATGTCTGCTCGGGGAAGCGGACGCGCAGGGTCGACTCGAGAGCCCACGCAGAATCCCCATCGCGGTTGTAGACGGTTTTAACATTCAAGCAAGAATGCTTAACCGAACCTAGCGGCAAAAAAGTCAAACTAGTGCTAATGTGCCACGGTCGCCTGACGTGTTGGTTACCAACATCTTACGACCGATCTCGAACGGATCAGCCGAAAAAATGCCCAGCCAACTGGCGACCGTAGAAAAGGATGTCATTCGACGTAACGAACAGCATG
>JBCBXA010000101.1:0-9853 GCA_039816825.1 Pseudomonadota bacterium
ATCGATCTTTCGGGTGTCCCGGATGCCGATGGTCATTCCGAAGTTGCGAAGGCGGGCTTTTTCACAACCCGGCGTGTGCTGTTTGAGAGCATCAAGCGCATGGAGGGCCTGCCGCCGCCCCTCCATCTCAAAACGCGTGAGGCTGTCAGGGTCGGTCCCATCGCACCCATCCAGATGCACAAGGTTCATGTAGGTTAGTTCACCACTGTCGTGCACCGCGCCCCATGTGCCGCCAATGGTCGTCAGATCAGAGGGCATGGAGCCCTCCCGGCGCGCGCGCTCGAACGGGCGCTTGAGGAACGGCGAGAACATCTCGTCCTCCTTGCCATCCGTCTCCACCTTCCATTCGCCGCCCGACCAGTCGGCGTAGGTCTGGGGGTCTTCCGCCACGCCCTGCAGGAACGCAGCCTTGTCGACACCAGCGAGATGGAACATGACCGAAGCCGCCTGCATCTCTTCAACCGGCGTTTTGCGAACGGGCGCACCACAGGCCTGCGCCAGATCGGCGTCGCCGGTCGCATCGATGACCAGCTTTGCGAGAATGGCCTCTCGACCCGCCTTGCTTTCGACAATCACGCCCGTGATCCGATCACTTTCCACCACTGGGGCCACCACATAGCGATGCAGCATAGCGTGGATACCCGCCTCCTGCACAAGCTGATCAGCGATCACCTTGAAGCCCTCCGCGTCAATCTCTTGGCTAAGCGACTGGCTTTCCGGCACAGCCATGCCGACCTCCGCGGCGCGGTCTTCATATTCCCGTGCCAGACCGCCCGCTTCAATGGTCGCTTCACGGCGGTACCAGGCCATGCCTTCCACGCCGACAGCGGTCATGTTGCCACCGAAGCAGCCGAACCGCTCGACCAGGCAGACTTCGACGCCCGCTCTCGCTGCCGCAAGCGCTGCGGAGAGGCCACCCGGTCCAGATCCTACGACGAGAACATCGGTCCGATGGATAATTGACGTGTGTCGCGCCGGCTCAAGAATGACGGTCTGCCCGTCCATCAATGGGCCTTCATCACGCGGTCCATCAGGGCCAGCCAGTTGCCGTGGCAGATTTTCTCGATGAGTGCTGTTCCGTATCCAGCGTCTGCCATGAGGTTGCGCAGAACTGACAAGGTCCCTGCCCCATCCAGCCCCTCAGGCATGGGCGCGCCGTCAAAGTCTGAGCCCAGACCAACATGGTCTTCGCCCGCCAGGGAGATCATGTGATCGAGATGTCTGATCACATGGTCCAGCGCGCCCTTTCGACCGGCTGAACCATCGGGATGCAAAAACATGGTTCCGTAGTTCAAGCCCACCATGCCGTCTGTCTGACCAACGGATCGCAATTGCTCGTCGGTCAGGTTTCTTGCCGATGGAGAGATGTGATGGGCGTTAGAATGGGTTGCCACCAGAGGCAAACCCAACTCAGCGACATCCCAAAAGCCCCGCTCATTGAGATGACTGTTGTCCACAACCATGCCGAGGTCACCGCACCGTTTGACCAGCCTCTTGCCCGGCTCCGTCAAGCCGGGGCCAATATCGCCGTCGGACGGGAACCGAAACGGCACACCGTGGCCAAAGATCGTTGGTCGGCTCCAGACAGGACCCAGGGAGCGCAGCCCGAGCGCATAAAGTGCATCCAGCTCCAGCAGATCGCCACCAATCGCTTCCGCGCCCTCGAGATGGAGCACCAAAGCCATGACCTCATCCTGCATCGCGCGGCGCACATCAGCTCCAGACGTGCAGAAGCGCACGAGCCCTGCGGTTTCCAACTGCCGGGCTATGCCAGCCTGCGCAATCGTCTGACACAGAGCCTCCGGCTGATCGAGCGGCTCGGGCAGTGGAGCATCATAGGGCGGGGTCGCGAAGATCGAAAAGTCGAGACCCCGCCCCGCACCAAGGGCAAACATGGCGAAGAAGCCGCCCGCAAAACCACCGCGCTGTGCCGCGGGTATGTTCACGTGCCCGCTATCTTCACCAAACAGGGCAGCCGGGCCTCCCCCGGCCCGAAACAGGCGGAACAGGGCATCGTTGTGCCCGTCAAAGATCGGAACCTGTGTCAGGCGACTACTTGCCATCCCAGGTTGGCCCTGCCGGGTCTTCAGTGCCGACAATCTGGTAGAGAGCCGCATCGCCAGACATGGATGGGGCGATGGAGTGCTCGACATTGGCAGGCATCAAAAGCGTGTCGCCCGGCGCCAGATAATACTCGCCGCCATTGCCGTTCTGCCAGGTGACTTTCCAATGGCCAGTGACAGGCATCAGAACCGAAGCGTGGTCGGCGCTGCTGGTTTCTCCGCTCGCGCTGGAGCGCGTCATGAGTCGCACTTCAAAACCCGGCTTGTCGCGGATGATGCCCTTCTCGCCGATCACTGTGACTGGTGCATCTTTAGCCAAAGCCACCATGTCATCATAGCGTCGAACGCCAAAACCCACGGCCTGCATGGGCGAAAGTTCCGGGTAAGCCTCCAGTTCCGTTTCGGTGAGCAGCGGCATGGGGGCCACACCATCCGGCAGGCTCTGGCCCTTCTTGGTGTCGTAGAGCTTGCCATTCTCGCCAAGAATCAAACCATGGGCGGTGGAAGCCTCAATGACCTGTGGTGCCCAGATGACGCCTCCGCCCGCATCATCGCCACCCAGAATGGCCATGATCATTCCATAGTCGTCGCCAACATTTTCAAAGCCGCGGAAGATGCCCGTGGGGATGTTGAATATGTCGCCCGGCCCAAGAACCACCTCGCCAGCCGTGCCGTAACGCCCCCAGAAGAACCGCCAGCGGCCCTTCAAGACCCAGAACACCTCAGCCGTGCGGTGACAGTGCAGTGAATTGTTGCACTTGGGAGGCTGCCCGGCGGCACCGATGTTGAACCCGATCTTGTCAGCGATGTGGACATGCTGATCCGGGCTTTCCGACACACCGCCGCCGATGATGGTGAAATTCTCTTTCTGATCGCTGCCCGGCGTATGGGCGTCGATGAAGGCGGTCTTGCAAGGCTGTAGCTCGCCGTAGCGAACAATTTGCGGGTGCGCGGACACTTTGGTCTCCTGGTCGTGGGTTGGGGTCGTGGGTTGGTTTTGGCAAAAACTAGGCTGGCGAGAGTACAGGTCCGATCAGGCGGAGCCCATCAGAATCTGCTTCCAGATCGACACTTCATCATAGAGCGTCCATTCATGGCGGATTGTCGGCGCGCGATCACCGAAGGGTCCAAACTCGCACTGGCTCATGCCCATCACATGCACCGGAACACCTGTCGGCTTTCCAAATGCCCCCCATCCGCTGTGAGAACCATCGAGGGACCAGCGCACCGACGCGCGCGGTGGCAGAAACTCATCGCCATCCATGCCAATCACATGATGAACCTTGAACTCGGCATCCGGGAAGGATGACATCAGCCCGACCCAGTGACGATCAATCGGCCCCCAGGACAGAGCATGGACACCACCCGAATAGTGACCGTGGGCAGCACGGTCATAGAGTTCGGGGATGATGTTGAACTCCTTATTGGCGAGGCGTGACAGGATCGACGCAAAGCGCTCGCCCCACGGATTATCATTGCCCTTGCTGAGATAGGGGCCCGCGACATCCATGGCCGGTGTGAAAGCGGGTGCCGCGCTCGTTGGACCGCCCTGAGCGTCAATCAAATCCTGCGCGAAAGCGCGGGGATCACCACCCAACTGACGGACAATTCCGCCATAGTCCCGCACGAGCCACTCATCGTCGATCGTGTCACCACGGGCCGCACAGTCAGCGATCACATAGGCGGTGAATCGTTTGCCCGTCGCAGGACCAAACGCGCCGTCCTGCGAGTGTGTTCCGGTTGTCAGAACGCGGTGCGATGACAGGTAGTAACCAGGTTCGGCTTCCGACCAGATCACGTCTTCGCCGAACAGTTCCCGATCAGGGAACTCGTGCACGGTCGCCATGGTGGAAGCGATGACCTGCTGGTTGCCAAGCTGCAGGCCGGTGGGCGTGCGCACAATAAGATCTTTGCCATAGGTGCGCTCAAGGCTTTCGATGCCACGCTCCTCCCAGATCTCCTTGGTGATGCCGATGATGTAGTCTGGAAAGTCTTTCCAGCGCTGGCTGAAGCCTTCGAATTTCGCGTCGTCTGTCATTTGTCCTAACCTGCAGTCCAGCCGCCATCGACCACAATGGAGGTGCCGGTGACAAGAGAAGATGCATCGGATGCAAGAAAAAGCACTGCACCCATAATGTCCTCGATCTCACCGATCCGGCCGAGTTTTATTTTCTGCTCGATCCACGCCACCCGTTCGGGATCCTCAAAGGTGCTTTGGGTCATGGGTGTTCGAATGAAAGTCGGGCAAAGCGTATTCACGCGGATTTTGTGCGGCGCGAGTTCAATCGCCGTCGCCTTTGTAAGCCCCTCAATCGCAAACTTGGACGCGCAATAGATGGATCGGTCGATGCCGCCGACATGCCCCATCTGACTGGATGTGTGGATGATGGAGCCCGGCTTTCCCGCCTTCATCAGACTGCGCGCGACCTCCTGCGCAACAAAAAACGCCGCCTTCACGTTCAGATTCTGGACGAGGTCAAAATCTTCTTCGGAAACAGTATCATAGGGGCCGGGTCGGTTGGTGCCGGCATTGTTGAAAAGCACGTCGAACGGGCCGTACTCGGCAACGACGGTGCGCACGGTATCCGCATCGGTCACGTCGAGCCTTACGCCGCTGGCGTCCCAACCCTCGGCGCGCAGTGCGATTGCGGCCTCGGCCACCTCTTCGGCAGAGCGCGCAGCAATGACAACCGACGCGCCTGCCTCTGCCAAAGCGACTGCACCGCCCAGCCCGATGCCGCGCGATCCGCCGGTGACCAGGGCCTTCTTGCCATCAAGCCTGAAGGAAGGGGTTCGGGGCAGGTTCATGAAGCGCTCCATTGAGCGGGTGTCGAAGGATAAACGACGCCGCGAAAAGGTGGGAAGTCGGAATAGCGAGAGGCGCGATCATGGGCGATGTCATCCGGGTTGTCCTCAACCCGGATCAGTAGCCCCCGTGGGTCGATGTAGGAATATATGTCTTTTATCGGCTTCTCGCGCCACTGAATGTTGAAGGCCGCGTTCTCGGGGAAGTAGCACTGTTCGGACACCGGCAGATGGTCGTAGACCCACCATGCGAGGTCACGCCAGTCGCGCCCGCGATTATATTGGTCAGCGAACCACGGAATGACGATGGAAACCGTGGCACCGAGAGACCCGTCTTCCCCGCGACGATCCCAAATATGGCCGGCATAATTCTCGGAATTGCGCGAGCACTTTTGTGGGGTCACTTCGGTGGCACCAAAATGGTTGAGCTCGCACGAGCGAAAACCGGAACGAATCTCGATGGGCCCAAACGTATCAACGATGGGGTCGAGCAGGTTCTGGCAAAGCCCCTCACCTGCGGCGATGGCGGTCTTCGGATCGTCCGGCATGTTCTGACGGGCATAGAAATTAGCGATCTCGGAATAGAGAAAGTTCCGCATGTAAAAATGCTTCGACAGCCTCACACGACCCAGGTCTTCAAGCCCCGTATAGCTTCCAGCCCTTCTTGTCGTCGCCATTCCAACGCCTCCGCTAGCGACCGGGAAACTAGCAGCGAAACGCGGCAGGCAACAGCCTGTTGACACAAATCATTTAGTTTGACATCTAATTATATAGTTAGACATCAAACTTATATAGAGGATCATGAACAGACGCAAATTCATCAAACTTGTTGGCGGAGGCGCTGTTCTTGCAGCGGGGGCAGGCGTTGCCGGGTTGGGATATACGGTCACCCGCACAACCCAGACGGCTCTTCAACCGTGGGAGCTCGCGGGGTCCGCTTACTCGGAACCGCGCAAGCGTGCCCTCTCCTACGCAGTGCTGGCCCCTAACCCCCACAACATGCAGCCTTGGCAGGCCGACCTCTCTCAACCCGGCAAAGTGATTCTCACGGTCGACCGGGAGAAGATGCTGCCGCACACAGACCCGATGAATCGGCAAATCACCATTGGTCAGGGGTGCTTCCTGGAACTGATGACCATGGCCGCCGCTCAGGACGGATATCGCGTGGATGTGGCGCTTTTCCCGGAAGGACAGAGCGTTGATCAGCTTGACGACCGTCCGATCGCAATCGCCACTTTCACACAGGATTCCGGCGTCGCAGCCGACCCCTTGTTTGGCCAGGTTTTGCAGCGCCGCTCGGCGAAAGAGCCCTTCGACATGACACGCTCCGTCACGGCCGATCAGTTGGAGACCATCGCGTCAGCCGCGACGGCCATTGAAGCTGGCATGACCATTGATGCGGAGCGCGTCCAGCGCCTCAGGGAAGTCGCCGAGGAGGGCATTCTGATAGAGATGATGACGCCTCGCACACATAAGGAAAGCGTGGACGTTATTCGAATTGGCCGCAGGGAGGTCGATGCCAACCCTGATGGTATCGACCTCACAGGCCCATTCTTCGAGGCCTTACTTCTGGCAGGCCAGATCAGTCGGCCTGAGATGGAGAAGATTGGCTCCTCCCAGTTCAACCAGGCAAAGGATGGCATTCTCGCGCCGCCGCGTTCGGCTCAGGGTTTCGTTTGGCTGACCACTGCCGACAACAGTCGCGTGTCGCAGATCCAGGCCGGCCGCGACTGGGTTCGCATGAACCTTGAAGCCACTCGGCAGGGTCTGGGGCTTCACCCACTCAGCCAAACGCTGCAGGAATATGCAGAGATGGGTGCGCTCTACAGCGAAGTGCACGCCATGCTTGCCCCCGGGGGCGGGACAGTCCAGATGTTGGGGCGCGTGGGATACACCACCGCCAGCATTCCACCCAGCCCTCGCTGGCCGGTGGACAAGAAGATCATAGCCGCTTGATCGGAGCCGGTTTGAGCAAAGAAGCGCCCGACAGTTCAGTTCCTCCCCCCCGGGACGATGCGGCCATGGTGTTCCAACTCTTCAACGAGGTGGGAATCATCAGCCAGCTGTCGAGCGCGATGTTCAACAAGCGTCTGCCTCAGGGCCTGCACGTGTCGCATTTTTCGGTGCTCAACCACATGGTGCGGCTTGGAGACGGCCAGACGCCAGTGCAACTGGCCGGCGCGTTTCAGGTCACCAAGGCGACCATGACCCATACACTCACGGTCCTGAGCAAGGGCGGCTTTGTCCGGCTGGAGCCCAATCCGGCAGATGCCCGGAGCAAGCTGGTTTTCATCACCGATGCCGGCACCGAACTGCGCAACCAGTCCATTGCCGCGCTGGCGGAACCGACACGCGAGCTGATTAAGCTCCTCAATGTTGAAGAGTTGCGCGAGGCTGTGCCGGTGCTTGAGCGGCTGCGCCGCACACTTGATGAGAATCGAGAGCTTTAGGCAGCTGGAACGCATTGACAGTCTGGCCAGTCGGTGCGACCGCTGCCAGGTTAAAATTTTCAATGAGATTCATCATGTCTGGACCCGGCATTTCCACCGCCGTCGCGAATAAAACCCTCATCCACAACGCCTTCTATGACCTCTGCAAAGCGCCCGCCAACGAGATGCGCTCGCGGCTTGAGGCACTCTATGCCCCCAATTGCCATTGGCGCGGATCACACCCCCTCAACGAAATGAACGGCCTTGAAGCCGTCTATGAAACGGTGTGGGCACCGCTGCGGGCCGCCATGCCGGATATGGAGCGCCGCGACTTCATCGTGGTTGCAGGCGAATATAAAGGCCAACAGATGGTGGCCGTGATCAGCCACATCCTCGGCACGTTTGATCAACCATGGCTGACCATTCCGGCCACAGGTCACCCGGTCATGTTGCGCTGCAGCGAAGTCCACATCATCGAGGACGGCCAGATCGTGCAGTCCACCTGCTTGTGGGACGTGATGGATCTGATGCGTCAGGCTGGCTTCTGGCCCGTCGCACCATCGACCGGCATTGAGATGGTCTGGCCCGGCCCGCTGACCAATGACGGCGTGCGGCTCTATGACACAGACCCAGCTCAGGGCGCTGCCAGCCTTACGCAGACGATGGCGATGCATAAGACGCTGGCCGATTATGATGATCTCGAGCTCAAAGGACGCGAGGGCCTGATCAACATGCCCCAGCGCGAGCACTGGCACGACCGGATGATGTGGTACGGCCCAGCCGGAATTGGCTCCAACCGAGGCCTGGCCGGGTTTGTGGACTATCACCAATTGCCGTTCCGACTCGCTTTCCCAAACCGGAAAGGCGGGGCGCAGTTGGAAGGCCGCCCAGACGCGGGCCACTACATCCGCATTGGTGACGGCCCTTATTCGGTGACGGGCGGCTGGCCATCAGTGGTGGCACAGCACACCGGGCAGAACTTCATGGGCGCCGGCGCAAATGGCGGCGAGATACGCATGAGGGTGATGGACTTCTACCTGCACCATGAAGGCAAAATCCGCGAGAACTGGGTGCCCATCGACACTATTGATGTGCTTCTGCAGATGGGCGTCGACGTGTTCGACCGCATGCAAACCATGTTCAAACGCGGGTTCTGAAATGCTGGGCAGTGATGTCAAAATCGTCGATGCCCATCATCACATCTGGAACCCGGTCACGAACGATCCCGATGTCGGCTATGTCTGGCTGAAGAAGATCGGCGCGCCGAAGCCCTTTGGGGACCCGACAGCCATCCAGCGGGACTATCTGCTCGATGAATTCCGGGCAGAGCACCCGCAACTGACGGCATCCGTGCATGTGCAGGTGGATGGGGCGATTGACGATCCGGTGGCAGAGACCCTGTTCGTGTATGAGCAGGCGCAGGCTGCAGGCCATCCGGTCGCCATCGTCGGGTTCGTCGACCTCACGATGGACAATTGTGGAGAGGTGATGGACCGCCACCTGGCCTGCCCGTCCTTCCGTGGCGTGCGCCACATCGTCAGCCGTCTTGATGACCGGCCGGACATCAGCTTTGCGCCGGAGCACTTTTTGGAGAACGCAGCCTGGCGGGCCGGTTTTGCCCAACTCGGCCAGCGTGGCCTGAGCTTTGATCTGCAATGCTATCCGGAGCAGATGGCAACAGCGGCTGATCTCTTCGCAGGCCACGAAGACGTTCCGGTCATCATCGATCACGCAGGATCGCCCTGGGACCAGAGCGACGAGGGCCTGACCCGCTGGAGCGATGGGCTGGCACGGTTGGCTGCCCTGCCCCAGATCTCCATCAAGCTCTCGGGATTTGGCATGTTCGACAAAGATCGCGCGATGACAGGTGACCTGACGCGCCAGATCGTCGACCTTTTTGGCCCGGAACGCGTGATGTTCGGATCGAACTTCCCCGTCGACAGACTGATGGCCGACTATGTCGCCTATGTGGACGAGGTCGCTAAAGCCGTCCCGACGGAGCATCAGGCCGCCATATTCGGTGCCAACGCCCGGCGGATCTACCGTTTCTAGCCTTTGTTCAGTTGCGTATTGCTGTGCGCAGCAGTCTCCGAATTCCCGGACAGGCGTTTCCAAGATGGGCACAGTGCCTTTGGGCTGCTTTCGCTTTTGCCAGTTGGCACCTAAGGTTTGGATGAAGCTGAACCACTCATTGAAGACGAACTGCGCCGAAACAGCGTCAGGAGGACACAATCGTACCGTTTCCCCGTGATCTGCTTCGAACCGCCAAGAGCCCATCCAGCGTGGGTCTGCGCGGCGCTATCGTTTTCGCCTGCATCGCGGCGTTATTCGCGCTGGCCGCCTACCTGATCGACAGCAACGAGGCCGCCTCCGACCGACTGAAAGTCACTAGAATGCCCGCCCCCGCCGACCTAAGGGAGGTGCTACCGCCACCTGCGGCGAATGAGCAATGACTTTTTGCTAGTTGGCGATCCCGGGAGTGTCCTTCCCCCCTAGAACTGGGCCATTACATTGGCGGCGAGAGGGGGATTTGGCATGGCTAGGAAGCGACATTCA
>JBCBXA010000102.1:0-9765 GCA_039816825.1 Pseudomonadota bacterium
CCAAGAGCCAGACCCGCCTTGAGGCTGGAGAGACCGTCCGCATTCCGCCATTGCCGACGGATGCCAAGGCCAGTTCCGGGCTGACGCGCAACACCATCAAGCATCAGGGCGACGGTGAAGTGCTGGCGCAGATGTTGCTCTACGAAGACAAGAAAGTGTTCGTGTTCAACAAGCCTGCGGGACTGGCGGTGCAGGGTGGTTCAGGTTTGAACCGCCATGTGGATGGCATGCTCGAAGCCTGGCGCGACAAAGCTGGCCAGAAACCCAGGCTTGTCCATCGGCTCGACCGCGAGACGTCCGGTGTTCTGGTGGTGGCTCGCACGCGTGGCGCCGCTGCAGCGCTCACCAAGGCATTTCGCCAGCGCGATACGCGCAAGATCTACTGGTCGCTCAACCGCGGCGTTCCCAGTCCACGGCAGGGGCGCATTTCAACGCATCTTGTGAAAGACCAACTTCCGGACGGAGACCGCATGAGGGTCGCACGACATGGAGAGGCGGATGCCGATCACGCGGTCAGCGAATACAGCCATGTGGCCAATGCCGGACAGAGCGTAAGCTGGCTGCAATTGTCGCCCATAACCGGACGCACACACCAGCTGCGGGTGCATTGTGACCATATCGGCCATCCCATCTTTGGTGACCCCAAATACTTCTCGACTGAAAATTGGGAAGCGCCGGGCGGTCTGCAGAATCGTCTGCATCTTCACGCGCGTCGCATCGTGCTGCCACATCCCGATGCGGGGGTCCGCAAGCTGGATGTTACAGCTCCCTTGCCGCCCCACATGCAGCAAAGCTGGAACCTGTTTGGCTGGGATGAGGCAGAAGGTGATCAGTTGATCGCCGATACGTTTGATCTGCCCCTATGAGTTCAACGACTGAGCCGTTTCTGGTGCTGTTCGATTGCGACGGAACCTTGATCGACAGCGCCGGCGTGATCGTCGCTGTGATGCACCTTGCTTTTGAGCAGGCGGGTGTGCCGCCTGTTGACGATGACGCTGTGCGTGGGATCATTGGCCTCTCGCTGCCGATTGCCATTGGTCGTTTGCTTGATATTGATCCTCAGTCTCGTCAGGCCGCGGAGCTTACAGATCTCTACAAGCGGCAGTTCATGGAATACCGTTCGTCGGGTGACTTCGCTGAACCCGTGTTCGGCGGTGTTGACGCCATGCTTGAAGCCGTGATGCAAAGACCACCGGTTTCGGCGGGCGTCGTGACCGGCAAGTCAAGGCGAGGCTTACAGATCGTTGCAAGCCACCATAACTTTGAGTGGCTGCTGCCCATATCGCGCACGGCTGATGAGTGCGTGTTCAAACCGGCTCCCGATATGGTGCTGGAGTGTTGCGCGCAAAGTGGCATTGATGAAGGACGAACGCTTGTCGTGGGTGATACGAGCTACGATATGGAGATGGCAAAGGCTGCTGGTGCGCGGGCCATTGGAGTATCGTGGGGCTATCATGAGCCCGAAATGCTGCTGGCCGCAGGAGCTGAGACAGTCCTGGAACATCCGACCCACTTGCTGCCGCTTATCGACGAGGCACTGACCCATGCGTGACATTCTCAACGACCTTGAGGCTGCTGAAAAAGCCGATGCGCCCGACCCGATGGTGTCAGCGCAGCAGAGTATGGCAGCAAATTTGCCCAAGCGCTTCTACAAGGAAGCATTTGTGGCAGCGGTCCATGACGCCCATGGCGTCATGCTGGACGGGAAACCAGTGCTCACTCCGGCGCGCAAGGCCTTGGCGGTTCCGACGGAGGCTCTGGCGGCCATCCTGGCTGCCGAATGGGAGGCGCAGGAAGAGCGCATCGATCCGCGTGTCATGCCGATGACCCGCCTCGTCAACACGGCGTTGGATGGGGTATCTCAGGATATTGGGGCGGTGGTCGAAGATGTGCTGCGGTTTGCGGCGAATGATTTGCTCTACTACCGCGCGCCAGGCCCAGCGCAATTGATCGACCGGCAACGGGCGCAGTGGGATCCGGTGCTCGATCATTTCGAGCAGGCTATGGGTGTCCGCTTCGAACTCACCGAAGGCGTTATGCACATCTCACAGTCTGACCAGACACTGGACGCGCTGCGCGGGCGCGTCGCCCATATTCAGGAGCCCATCGAGGCTGCAGCACTGCACACGATCACGACACTGACAGGATCAGCTCTTATTGGGCTGGCCGTCCACGAACAGCTGATTGATGGGCAGGCCGCATGGAGCAAGGCCCATCTCGATGAGGACTGGAACATCGAGCAGTGGGGCGAGGACGATGAAGCTCAGCTTCGTCGCGCCGTGCGATGGCTAGACATGAAGAGCGCTTGCGATGCACTTGAGGCTCTTCGCCACTAGGCCTCTTCAAACTGCAATCCGCTGCCAAACTGTGCAGCCAATCCCTGCGCCAGCGCGAGATCCAGATCGTCCATCGTCACGGGCAATCCCAGATCAACCAGGCTGGTGACGCCACGCCCTCTGACGCCGCACGGCACGATGGCATCGTAATGCGACAGATCGGGCTCGTGATTGATAGCCAATCCGTGAAACGCAACGCCGCGGCTGACGCGAATGCCGATGGCCGCAATCTTGTCTTCGCGCATGGAGCCGTCGGGGAGTGATGGCTTTTCCGGACGAGGGACCCAGACACCAACCCGGTCCTCAACCCGATATGCCGTCACGTTGAACGCGCCCATGGTTGCGATGATCGCTTCCTCCAGAGCGGCGACGTAGCGGCGCACATCATTTCCTCGTTTGCGCAGGTCAACCATTGCATAGACGATTCTCTGTCCGGGGCCGTGATAGGTGAACTGCCCGCCACGGCCCGTGCGATGAACCGGGAATCGGTCTGCCTGACGAAGATCCTCTATCTTCGCGCTGGTCCCCGCCGTGAGGACTGGCGGGTGCTCCAGGAACCAGAACGTATCGGCTGCACCCGAGCGAACCTCATCGACCAAGGCATCCATCCGCGCCAGCGCCGCATCATATGGAACAGGTGTTCGACTTCGGATCAGGCGACCAGTCAGCGCAGAATCCGTCGACGTCGGAGGCTTCGATATTGCAAGATCGGCTCGGGACTTAACCATTTGCCAACTATAAACTTTCACAATCTAAATACAGGTTCGGCGCGTCAAATGGCGCGCCGCTGAGCGGACGAAAAAGTGCCTTGGAAACCATTAACAGCATCTCGATTGATATAGCCGTCGAACTCGGTGCGACCAAGATGCCGGTCCACCAGCTTTTGCGCATGGGCCGCGGTGCCGTCATCGAACTGGAAACCAAAGAAGATGACGATCTGGTGCTGATGGCCAACAACACGCCCATCGCGCGTGGGCAGGTTATGCTGCAGGGTGACAAGATCCTCATCTCAGTGATCGAGCTGTTGCCCAGGCCGCCTGAAAAGCGAGGCGGTGGCGGTTTACGCACATTCGGCGGTTCTTCGCAGGAACTCGCTGACATGTCAGAAGCACCTGAGATTCTTGATCGTCAGGACGAGGAATTGGTTGCGCCGCTGGCTGCCGATGCCGACCTGACACCGCAACCATTGGGTTAGCTGCTACCAAAATCCAGCTCAAAAATTTGCTCTAGAACGCCGTCCTTTCGCTTGCCGCGATACAGCGTGACTGCTACACGCCGTCAGCCGGGTTTTCCGGCCTACCAGCACGTGCGGTCGTGGCGGAATTGGTAGACGCGCAGCGTTGAGGTCGCTGTGGGGTAACACCCGTGGAAGTTCGAGTCTTCTCGACCGCACCATTTCTCAAGTTTTGTTCGAACCATCGTTCAGCGGTTCTTTGGTCCAGTGCGGCTGTGTGGGCTCAAGGCATCGCTGGCACTTGCTCAAGATCGCTCCAAGCTGCAGCCGCCGCTGAGGGGCGATAATTTGCTCTCAGCGGCGCCATGCCTACCAGTTCGATAGTGGTGACGATGCCTCTTGCAGGATGGCGTTGCTGTGAGCTGGTAGAGGCGGCGCAAAGGGTGATTGGTCGAGCGTGCTGATACGAAAGCCAAACAGAATCTGATTGGCTGCTGAGCGATGGGCGTGAATGCGCTTGCTGGGGTATGTAAAATCGCTCAGCACCGGCAGATGACATCGCTCTGTCAGGAGCAGCAGTCTGTTGGTGCCTGTGTCGGCCCAATAGGGCTCCAGACGGGTGAACAATTGAGAGATAAGGTTCCGGCGCCATTCCAGCTGAGCATCGGGATTGTCAAATGGACATCGGTTGATGACGAGGGCGGATACCTCCCGCACGCGCGGGCCGGTCCACGCCAAGGCGTCTATTGCATCGGTGCGCTCCCTTTCCGTGGGGGCCAAGCGAAGGCAAGCCTGGACTTCGCGATGCTGCGTGGCCAGGCAGGCCGTCAGTTCGTGTCTCAGATGCTGGGCCTTTGGATCGTGAACTGCGCGCCCTGTGCGCACGATCACTGGCGAGAGAATGTCGTTCTGCAGTCCCTCACATTGTCGCTCGAAGTAACGATCTCGGTCGGATCCGTTGGGGCTGATCAGTTCTAGAAACAGGTCTTCCATTGGATCAACTGATCAAGCCGTGTCTTAGGGCGTTGGCGACGGCATGCGGCCTGCTGACGGCGTTCAGCTTGCGCCCTGCGCCAGCGAGATAGTGATTCACCGTATGCTCTGAGAGTTCGAGAATGGCCGCGATCTCGACGCTGGTCTTGCCGTGGGCCGTCCAGCGCAGGCATTCGGTCTCCCGTTCGGACAGGATCACATGCTGCCGGTGCGTGCGCTCCTTGATCTGCTCCAATTGTTCACCCAACTGAACGAGAGGATAGAGAAGGGCAGCCATCTGTTGACCGGTAAGCTTGTCCGGCGATTGTGATCCCAGACAGACGATCATTGGCCGGCGCGATGCGAAGCGCAGCGGCACCCATGTGACTGAACGAATTCCAAACGTCTCTAGAACCTGGAACTCGGGATCGCTGGCCTGCAACCTATGAGGGATTCCTTCGCTCAGACTGATGGAGGCTGGCAATGCTGATGTATGGAAGGCGGGCCAGATCGGGCCCCGTTGTGTGAAGAAGCCCTCATCGTAGATCTGCAGCAGCTCTGCGTCCCAATTGGTGAGAAGTGTCTGTTCAGACAGCTTCTCATCAAGCTCGGGAAGGGTTGCGATCAGGAAGCTTTGAAAGCCGAACTCGAGCGCAAGGCTGCGCATGAACTTGAACGCGTCATAGTGAGTTTGAATGCACTCAAAATGTTGATCTAATGAATCTAGTTTTTTCAGGGCTGTCACATCACATCTCCGGTTTTGATGCAAACAGACTGCTGTGATGCGGTTCCCAAAACGGTGCATTTGAGCTGGGGTGAATTCAGTGCTCACTTTTGGGGGGAGGGTTGTTCATTGTTCTTTAACCATCCTTGTTAGGGCTTGGCTAACTTTCCCAGACTGCGAAAATTGAGGGGTTGATCGTCGCTAGGCACAAGGCTGAAGCGCTTGGATATGCAACTTGAACGGGAGTTATCGATCCTGAGATCGCCGAACAAACGGTCGGCAGCCTCCAGAAGGGGGCTCAGTATCTCAGAAAGGGAATTCCCATGGATATTCGACTCTCAGCCGCTTCTCGTTCCAACCTTCTGTCGCTTCAGCGCACCAGCGAGTTGCAGCAAACCGTGCAGAATCGCCTTGCAACAGGCCTGAAGGTGAGTAGCGCGCTCGACGACCCCAACGCTTTCTTCAAGGCCAAGGGGTTTGATTCCAAGGCCAAGGATTTGAGCAATCTGCTGTCCGACATGAACCAGGCTGTGCAGACCATCAAGGCCGCCGATAATGGCATCAAGGCTATCGAGGGACTTTTGGAGCAGGCCAAGGCCAAGGCTTCTCAGGCATCGGCTAGCTCAAACGATGCTGAGCGTGAGGCCTATCGTGTTGAGTTCGAAGCCGTGCTCGACCAGATTGAGACCGTCGCCAGAGATTCCGGCTACAACGGAACGAATTTGCTGGCCAATGCCGCTGGAACAACCGGCGAAACACTCAGGGTTCAGTTCAACGAGGACAACACGTCCTCTATCACCGTCACCGGTGCAGACTTCGACACCAGTACCCAGGCTGGCGCCGGCAATCTGGCTCTGACCACGACGGCGTCGGGTGACTGGACCGTGGCAAACCAGGCCAATGTGGACACTGCGTTGACCGAACTCTCCACGGCGTTTTCGACCGTTCGAACCAAGGCTTCGTCCTTCGCGACATCGTTGAGCGTGGTTCAGTCTCGCATCGACTTCACCGAGGATGCCATCAACAACCTTCGCGAAGGTTCTGGCAAACTGGTGCTGGCTGACCAGAACGAAGAGGGCGCCAACTTGCTGGCTCTTCAGACACGCCAGCAGTTGGGAACGACCGCGCTGTCACTCACAGCTCAGGCGGAGCAGGGCGTTCTGCGTCTCTTCTAGCAGTTGCGCGCCGCTAGGGGCTACTCATTCAGGGGCGGGGCTGCAGCTCCGCCCTTTTTGTCAGGAGATCAGACCCAGTCGGATGGCCCGGGCAATCGCTTGGGCGCGGGTGTGGCTGTTCAGCTTGCGGGCCGCCAAACTCAGATAATGGTTCACGGTGTGCTCTGAGATCGAGAGGATCGTGGCGATCTCGGCACTGGTTTTTCCTTCTGCCGTCCAGTAGAGGCAGTCGCGCTCGCGCTGCGTGAGTTTGATCGTCTGGCATGGATCAGGTTTGGTCAGCGCTCTCAGCCGCTCCGTCGCATGAAGCGCCAGTATATGCATGGTGTTCAGAAGATCAGGCTCTTTGGGGATTGAAGAGCCCGTGAACTCGATCAGGTAGGCCGTTTGATCGGGCACGTGGATGGGGCAAACCAGCCCTTGCGTCATATTGAAGTCGGTGAACAGGTCAATCGCACGCTGCCGCTTATCGTCGGGCAGTCCGGCGTTGATAGCTTCGATCTGCCATGTAAACGGCAGGGTGGATGAGCGCGCGCGAGAGAGCACCGCACTTTCGCCGGCAAGGCACAGCTCATCGTATGCAGCGACAAGCTGTGGCTGCCATGTGCCAAGCATTGTTGCTTCGCGCAGTGTTTCTTGCTCCGATGGCATGCCAAACAGAGTAAAGCTCTCAAATCCGGCGTCGTTCGAGGCTTGCTTAAGAAAGCGAAAGACGTCGTAACCAGTTTCCAGCGAGCTTATGTCTGCCAGAGCATCGAGGCTTGTAATGTTTTTCCGCACCGAGACACTCCAAATGTCCCCCGCGAATCACTCTACACTAATAGGTTGCACGACTAAACTGACCTGATCTGCAGACAACTGGTGTCGTCTAGCCCTTTGCGACGGGCTTTAGCCCTTCACTTGGCATCGTTGCGTCTTTCATGCCTCTGGCCAGCATGAGCCCGTCGCGAACGAAGGCCACTTGCGCGGTTTCTTCGATGATCTCGACGAGATGTTGCGCCTCCACAAGCGTTTTACCGACACCGATGGTGCCGTGGTTGGCGAGAACTGCCACCTTTACGGATTTGTCTTGCATCACCGGGACGATTTCTTTGGCGCCTTGTGGGCCGCCATTCTCAGTCAACGGAATGTGTGGCATACGGCCAATCTTGCCGAGGGTTTGAACGGTCAGGCACGGGATTTCGAGTCCGGCTGAAGCCCAGCCCGTTGCCCATGGCGAGTGAACATGCACGATCGCTTTGATGTCGTCCCGCGCAGCATAAAGCGCTGCGTGAAAGTCCAGATCGGCAGACGGTTTCCCATGCCCCGCGACCGTCTGACCCTCAAAGTCCGCGATCATCAGATTGTCCATCGTGCACTCGTTGAAACCCACGAGCGAGGGCTTGATGACAAGTGCGTCCGCACAGGTCAGGCGAACGGAGAGATTGCCGCCCGCATTGGTCTGCAGGCCCGTTTCGAAGCATCGCCGCGCCGTGTCGATCAGAGCCAGCTTTTTGCAGTAGACATCGTTGGGATCGAGGTCTGCGGCGAGAATGTTTGACGACATGAAGTCTCCTGAGTGTCTTTGGTCAGCGTGACGCCGTCATGTGGCGGGCACGGTCGTGGGTATGGGCATCGGCGGGACGGGGGCGGTTGCTTGTCCGACCGAGTAACTCGGTCATGGCCGATACGGCGGCTTCAGCGGTTTCTGCCTCGCAAATGTGGGTCTCGACGCGCCGGACTTCGAAGCCGGAGGAGGCCTGGCTTTCCATGATGCGTGCGAAGGCTTCACGGCCCGCCCTGTTTTCAATTGCACCACCGCTTCTGTCTTCCGTTGAGAAACCGCCCATTGGGACGATCATGATCGTTGGTGTTGGCAGTGCCGTGAGATGCTCGGCCAGATAGTCAGCACACTGGGCCATCTGGTCCGGGGTCAGGCCGATGTGTGTAAAGCTGTAGCTATGTGTGTAGTGGGGTAGCGTTCGTTGCTCGTCGCTGAGGTGGTCCAACGGCCCGCGCGACATGAAGTTTACACCACCGGGCAGCACAACCTGCGGTAGGTTGCTTTTGGCTGCGGCTTGATATCGATCGCTGGGAACGTTGCACGCGCGATCAAAAAGCACGCGAGTCACTTCATGGGTCGTAAAGTCCATAACCCCCGAAAACGCGCCACAGGCGCACCACCGGGTGAAGGCCTTTCCTCCATAACCATTGGCGTGAAACGCCGTCACTTCATGGCCCGCCTCCTGCAGCATGGCTTTGGCCAGATCAGCGCCACGACTCGTGGTGCCAAGGGTGGTCATGCCTATGGTCGGGCTGGTGGAGATGTGGGGGTGAAAGGTTGCTGCTCGGGCCAATCCGGCCACCACAGCCGCTGCGTTCTCGAAGACCTGACGCAATGTTGGGTTCATGCCCGCCAGGTCAGACACGGACGGAATGATGATCACAGAATTGTCGGCGGTATCCGGCCGCATGTCGTGCGCCATCGTATTGATGAGGATTTTCGGCATGGCGAACGGGAGATCAGAAATCGCCTCAGCAATAATCTGGGCGCCGGTTCCTCCCCCAATGCCGACCACAACCTGAGCGCCGCCTGCCATGGCTCTGCGAATGGAAGCGTTCGCTGATTGGGCGCAGGCATGCATGGCAGCGATCTTGCCTTTGCCATCCAGTTGCACACCTCCGGAGCGTAGGCTTGTGTCGATGATTTCGCACTGGAAGCCGTGGCGACCAATTCGGTCCACGAGATCGTTCACTTCCTCATGCTTGGTCTCCAGTGATGCGATGATGAGCACTGGTGCCTGAGGTTTCAGTGAAAGAGACATGGGGCAGTCTTAGCCTTTCACGGCTCCAGCTGTCATGCCGGTGATGATCTGCCGGGACGCCACGAAGGTGAAGATGATTGGCGGGATAGCCAGCAACATGCCAGTGGCCATGATCACTCCCCAGTCGATGCCGAACTCTGTGAGCGAGTTCACAATCGTCACCGGGACAGTCCGCGAGTTGCGGTCGGCAAGTGCATTGGCCAAGAGGAACTCATTCCATGCAATGCGGAAGGTGAAGATGGCAGCCGCAGCCAAACCCGGTTTGATGATGGGCAGGACGACGAGAAAGAAGATCTGGAACGGGCTTGCCCCATCCATCTTGGCCGCCTCTTCCAGCTGGATGGGCACCTGGATGATGAAGCTCTGGAGGATCCAGATGACAAACGGCAAGTTCATGGCGGTATAGACCAGAATGATGCCCATGTGCGTGCCATCAAGGCCAAACTGGAATGTCCAAATGCCGAACACCGGCACCAACAGCACAGCTGGTGGCACCATGCGCATCAGCAGTGTTGTTAGTGAGACCGTGTCTCGGCCCATGAATTTGAAGCGCACGAGCGCGTAGGCCGCCATGCACCCT
>JBCBXA010000103.1:0-9691 GCA_039816825.1 Pseudomonadota bacterium
GGTGCAGGAAAGGCCGATGGCCGGTCTGCCAAGTCGGGAGACTACAAGGGCAGGCGGCCTTCGAAGGAAGGCTCGGCACGCCTGGAAGAATGCGATCTCTGGGTCACGCTGGAACCGTGTGTCATGTGCACCGGGGCCATATCCCACGCACGGCTCAGACGGCTTTACTTTGGAGCCAGCGATCCCAAGGGTGGCGCCGTTGAAAGCGGAGTGCGCTTCTTCAACGACCCGACATGCCTCCACGCACCGGAGGTGTATTCCGGCATCGCACAAAGTGAGTGCGCAGCACTGCTTACTGAGTTTTTCGCTGCTCGACGAGATTGAGCGACGCCAGATAATCGGCGCACAGCTTCTTGGTGGATCGACCACGGAAACCGCCAAAAATGCCGGAACGACCTTTGGACTGCAGACAACGCTGCTTCTGGCGCTCTGTCAGTCCAAGTTCGCCAGCAACGGCAGTTGAGGCGGGCTGGCGATAATCGGTTGGCGGTTCGCTGAGGAACCGCCGTTCGGGTGTTGTGGAGACACCCCCGCCACGTCTTTGATCCTGCTGGCGCAGAGCGAGGCGATTGACCTCCCGAGGCGTCAAGGTCAGCTTGTCCGGATCAATGCCAGCGGCGATCCGGCGCTGGCGGCTTGCCTCGCGCGCGTCCGAACGTTTCGCATTGTCAGATTGCTGCAACTCGCGCTTTGCCGCGCCACGGACAGCAGGATCAGACGACTCAAGATCCGCACGCAGGCGCTCAAGGCGAGCCTGAGGACTCTCGGGCCATGACGGGTCGTCTAGCGAGGCTTGTTGTGGGGCTGGCAAGATGCTTGCGTTCGTGGGCCGCACAATGTTGGGGCGCTCAACATATTGAATGGTTGGAGGCGGCTCACGGCCACCCACCAAACCCGTCAGATCCTCGACCAGTTGCGCTTCCTGAGTTTTGCCGGTGCCATAGGTGGATGATTCCACACATCCAGCCAACGCCAGAATTGCGGCCACCGGGACGGCAAGCTTTGCAAAGCGGATACTGAACAACATGTATTACTCTCTGACAGGAGACTTCTTCGGCTTGAGCCACAGCTTTGCGGCGCAATCAGGGCCGCGCAAGGCACAGCTTCGTGTTCTGTTAACCTATGCGAAAGGCGCGCTGGCCGCAAACGGCCATCCGCCTCACGCATAGTATGGTTAAAGACGACCGGCAGCTGCCAGTTCGCGAAGGGCGTCAGCGTCTCTTGGCGTGACGTCTGGATAGTCCGGGTCGGAACCAACGCTGGTCAGCACTTTCCAAGACCGTTCGCACTTGGTGCCGTCAGCTTTGGCAAACTTCACCGCAACACCGGGCACATCGTCAAGCTTGAACGCTCCGTCTGGGCCGGCGCCCGCCTCAACGGAAATGTCCGATGTGATGCAGATATCAGCCAAATCGCTGACACCCTCGATGGCCGCAAAGATCGCTTCGTCGGACACATACACCGTCGGGGCAGCTTCAAGAGACGAACCAATCGTCTTGTCCCGGCGCTGGACCTCCAGAGCACCCAGGACAACTGACCGAAGACGTTTGATAGCTGACCATTGCGCAGAGAGGTCCTCGTCCATCCAGTCGCCCATCTTGGGGAACTGAGTCAGATGCACGCTGCCAGCATCAGGATACCGATCTGCCCAAGCCTCTTCCATCGTGAAGGGCAGAAACGGCGACCACCATTTCACCATCGCTTCGAAGATGGTGCGGACCGTGACCAATGCACTCTTGCGCGTATGGCTCGACATCGGATCGCAATAGAGAGCATCTTTGCGGATGTCGAAATAGAAGGCCGACAGGTCGATGACCATGAAGTCGAGAAGCGCACGGCTGACTCGTTTGTAGTCGAAGGCTTCGTACCCGGCTTCGACCACCGCGCCCAACTCGGCCAGCCTGTGGTGCATGTAGCGCTCCAGCGGTGGCATGTCGGCCACTGCAATCTGTTCGCCTCCATCATGGGCTAACGTGCCGAGCATCCAGCGCAACGTGTTGCGCAGCTTCCGGTAGCTGTCGATATTGGTCTGGATGATCTCTTTGCCGAGGCGTTGGTCATCGGCATAGTCGGTGGTGGCCACCCACAGGCGCAGCACGTCAGCACCGGACTGCTTGATGACTTCCTGCGGTGTGACCGTATTGCCCAGGCTCTTGGACATCTTCTTGCCTTCGGCATCCATGGTGAAACCATGGGTCACCACTACATCGTAAGGCGCGCGGCCGCGGGTTCCGCAGCTTTCCAAAAGGGAAGAATGGAACCAGCCGCGGTGCTGATCCGAGCCTTCGAGATAGATCACCCGATCCTCGCCGCCGTCCACCACACGGTTGGTCTTCAGATCGTCGCGCTGTTCAAGGCAGAAGGCGTGGGTGGAGCCGGAATCGAACCAGACATCGAGAATGTCCATCACCTGGTGCCAGTCGGCAGGGTCATATTCATTGCCCAGAAAGCGTTCTTTGGCGCCTTCCTCAAACCAGGCATCTGCGCCTTCGGCCTTGAAGGCTTCGAAGATACGCTGGTTGACGGCCTCATCCTTCAGCACAGTGCCATCTTCCTTCGCGAAGATCGCAATCGGCACACCCCACGCGCGCTGGCGAGACAGCACCCAATCGGGACGCCCTTCAATCATGCCGCGCAGGCGCTTCTGGCCAGCGGCGGGCACAAAGCGTGTCTCGTCGATGGCTTTGAGCGAGCGAGTACGAAGTGTCGTACCGTCGCCAAGCTCTTCGTCCATGTAGACGAACCATTGCGGCGTGTTGCGGAAGATCACCGGCTTCTTGGAACGCCATGAGTGCGGATATTCGTGTTTCAGACGGCCGCGTGCAAAGAGATTGTCTTTGCCGATCAGGGCCGTGATCACGCGCTGGTTCGCATCGCCCTTCTTGCCCTTGTCGTCGATGACGCGCGCAGCGCCACCTTCTGCGTCCGGACCGAAACCCGGGGCGTCGGCGGTGTAGCGACCATCGTCGCCGACTGTGAATGGGATCGCTGCGTCCGCTCCCACAGCCTTGATCTCGGCGGCGCGCGACATCCAGATTTCAAAGTCGTCCCGGCCATGGCCGGGCGCAGTGTGGACGAAGCCTGTGCCGGCATCATCGGTGACGTGTTCGCCATCGAGCATGGGAACGGTGAAGCCGTAGCCATCGGCATGACCAGCGAGCGGATGGGCCAGCGAAATCGCGCCCAACTCATCGCCGGTCACATCGCGCAAGCGCTTGAACTCAACCTTGGCTTGAGCCGCGCAGCCCTCTGCGAGCGCATCAGCGAAGATGAGTTTTTCGCCCGGCTGCGGCCCAAACTTATTCTCCGCCGCCGTGACTTCGTAAAGGCCGTAGCTGATCCTGGACGAGAAGCAGACCGCCCGGTTGCCTGGGATGGTCCAGGGCGTTGTGGTCCAGATCACGACCGAGGCATTTAGCAGGTCTTTGTAGAAAAGACTCAACTCTTGACTTGGATTCCATTGGTCAGGCGGAAGGTCATTTAGCATTCCCAGCTCTTCTAGAACCGCCGCTTCAGCTTCCTTTCGAGCTATGATTGCACGCGCAGTCGCTTTGACTTGAACCGGAAACTTCACCCAAACCGTGTCGCTCTGATACTCGGCATATTCCACTTCGGCCTCGGCCAACGCGGTACGCTCGACGACCGACCACATGATGGGTTTGGAACCGCGGTAGAGCTGGCCGGACATGGCGAACTTGTGCAGCTCAGCGGCAATGATGGCTTCGCTCTCAAAGTTCATCGTCTTGTAGGGCTGGTCGAAATCGCCGATCACGCCAAGTCGCTTGAACTCTTCAGCCTGCACGCCGATCCAATGGTCGGCAAAGTCTCGGCACTCCCGGCGGAACTCGTTGACCGGAACCTGATCCTTGTCCTTGCCCTTGGCACGGTACTGCTCCTCGATCTTCCACTCGATCGGCAAGCCGTGGCAATCCCACCCGGGCACATAGTTGGAATCATACCCTCGCATCTGCAGCGAGCGGGTGACGATGTCTTTGAGGATCTTGTTGAGCGCGTGGCCGATATGGATGTTGCCGTTGGCGTATGGCGGGCCGTCATGCAGCATATATTTGGGGCGTCCGGCGGCGTCTTTCCGCAGCTTCTGGTAAAGCTTCTCGCTCTCCCATTTCGCCACCCATTCCGGCTCTTTCTTGGGCAGGCCTGCCCGCATGGGGAACTCGGTTTGCGGCAGGTTGAGGGTCTTCGAATAGTCGAACGTGCTGTCAGTCTTATCGGTCATTGAATATCTCGTTTGCGTCCCTTGGGACGGGCGCGGCCAATCGAAACGAGCGGCGCATTAGATGGGCAGGCGGAAGCATCCCGGCCGAGCGCGTCAGGCGCAGGCCGGGCCACTAATTCGTATGGTGCCCAATGCTCTAAACATGGTCGCCTCTTAGCAACGTCCCGCGCCCGCCACAACTGGCTTGCGCACGGATCGAGGCTCAGTCGGCCACGGTTCGATCCAGCTTGTCGTATATGACGCGCCGCATCACCCGGGCCATGCCTCCTGGCGCGATACGACCAGCAAAGGCAGCAGCCTTGGCTGCGACACCCGGATAGATGGCGGCCTGCCCTCGCCAGGCTCCCGCCAGAATAGCTTTTGCAGCCTGCTCTGGAGCCATACGCTTCTCCGCCTGCGCGCCTTCTGGAGCATGGCGCTCTGCGTGCTCGGTGCGCAGCGGTCCGGGGAAGACGACAGACACTTTGATGCCGTCGCGCTTGAGACGCTTGCGCAGGCTAGCACCGTAGGACGCAATAGCATCCTTGGACGCGCCGTAGCTGGCCGCGCCCGGATAGCCCGTGACGTGGCTTAGGGAAGACACGAACACCAGCCGGGCGTTGGATTGAAACGCCTGCGACTCGAGCAGCGCATTGGTCAGCAGGATGGGAGCGTGGACATTCACAGCCAGCAAGCGCGCATGAGCCTCCGCCGGAATCTCTTCGAAGCGCCCGGTAGCGCTGATCCCCGCATTGTGGATGACAAGGTCGAACTGTGCGTCACCGAAGGAACCCACCAAGCCGTCAAGCGAGGCGATATCGGATAGGTCCGCTGTGTACGGCACGAAGTTCGCTCCAAAGGACGCCAGTCCAGCCTCATCGCGATCAACACCATGGACGGTCCAGCCCTCGGCCAGCAGGGTCTCGGTCAGCGCGCGGCCGAGCCCAGTTGCAGCTCCAGTGATAAGCGCCACACCGGTCATCGCGGCACCTTCCGGAAATGCCGGATAGGCCCGTCCAGCCAATGCAGGCGACTCATGATCCACGTGCCGTAAGACAGCTTGACCCGTGGCCGCCCGGCATCAATCGCGATGGCAATATTGCGCGCCATCCAGTCGGGCTTCAGAAAGGCCCAGCTCATCTTAGAGGCGTCAAAGCCTGCCTTGTCGTGCATCGCCGTGCGGGTTGGACCCGGATGGATCACCTGCACCGCCACCCGCATGCGCCATTCTTCCCGCAGGGCGCGTGCCAGCCCGTGCAGGCCGGCCTTGCTGGCAGCATAAGACGGGAATTTCGCAGCACCTTCGTGAGCAACCGAACCGATCAACGCCAGATGCCCTATATGCCGCCAGCCCTCCCGCACGATATGCATGTGCGGAAACAGAGCATGGGCAAGAAGCACGTTGAAATCGAGGTTTGCCGTCAGCGTGTCGGCGACGCTCTCTGAGTCTTCCGGCCCGCTGTCCGACGCGTAGCCAACGCCGGCATTCAAGATCGCGATGTTCAGAATGGACTCATCGCGGCCGGAAACCGCTTCAACGATATGGGCCACGCTGGAGAGATCCGTTTGGTCAGCCTGCACGTAGCTTGCAGCTTCCGGAAAATTCTCTGGCAACGCGTCCACTGACCGGCGACCTGTTGCGACGACACGGTCGCCCTTACCAACGTAATGGTGAACCAGTTCAAGGCCGATCCCGTCCGTCGCGCCGGTGATAAGAACGAGATCAGCCATTGAGTTGAGGCTCAAGATCAAATGACAGTCTGCCATCCAAAGGCGTGATCGGTGTTGCGTGGGTCAGGACCGCCCGCGCCTCCTGACTGTCCTTGTCCATTTGGACGATGAGATCATCAACGCTGTCGAACTTCTCCTCTCCGCGCAGATAGGAGAACAAGGTCACGGAGCAGACCTCTCCATAAAGGTCGCCGCTGAAGTCGAAGACATAGGTTTCCAGCAGTGGAGCACCGGAGTTTATGGTCGGCCGTCGTCCATAGCTGGCGACCCCGTCGTGCAACGTGCCGTCCGCCCTTCTAAAGCGCACTGCGTAGATGCCGTGGGCAAGCGCGGCACCTTCCAGCAGACTCATATTGGCGGTGGGGTAGCCAAGCGTTCGGCCCAACTGAGCGCCTGGCACAATCTCAGCCTCAATGATGGGGCGATAGCCCAGAAGCCCTGCAGCTTCGGCCACGTCTGCATTGGCAAGCGCGCCGCGGATCCTGGAGGAGGAGACGACTGCGTCGCCCTCATCTTTTTGCGCGGGCACGACGGTCACGCCAAAACCATGGTCGCGGCCCTGGGCGATCAGAAATTCTGGGCTGCCTTCCCTGCCTTTGCCGAAGTGAAAATCGTAACCAGTCACCACATCGCTGGCGCGCAGTCTGCCAAGCAGAATATCCGTCACAAAGGAAGAGGCGGTGCGGGACGAGAAGGCGCGGTCGAACGTCAGTTCTACAACGCCGTCCAAGTCCAGTGCCTCGACAACTCGGGCACGAATGGGTGCTGGCGTGAGGCGATAGACAGGCTCTTCAGGTTTGAAGAAGCTCCTCGGGTGCGGCTCGAAGGTCAAGGCTATGGCCGCTGTGCCGCGGCGCGCGGCAATATCCTTGGCAGTCTCCAGCACGATCTGGTGCCCGCGGTGAACGCCGTCAAAATTGCCGATGGCAACAACCGGCGCGCCCCACTCAGATGGGATGCTCGCCGGGTCCACCAAACGCTGAAACTTCATCATCTTCAGGCAAGTGCTGGCATAGTGTAGCGGGCCCGATTTCCGTGCTCGTGCAGAAAGGCGGAAAGACGGTCCATATCGGGCACATCTCGCTCGCCATACTCCGCCACATGGATACCATTGGAAATGAAGAGCAGATCAACTCCAGCATCATTGGCGCCCGTCACATCGGTCGGCTGGCCGTCCCCAATGGCGATGACGCGCTCTCTCGCGACAGGCTGACCGAGATGGGTCGCGGCAATGTCCAGCGCCTGGTCGTAAATCGGCGCATAGGGCTTACCCGCCATGGAGACCTGGCCGCCAAGTTTGGCGTATTCGCGCGCCAGCGCTCCAGCACACCAGGCGAGCCGACCACCAACCTCGACAACGATGTCTGGATTGGCGCAGATCATCGGGAGCCCGTGTTCCAGCCACTTGCGCATGAGGGGATGATAGTCTTCAGGCTTCTCGTTAATGTCATCCCTCAGGCCCGTGACCACGACGCCCTGGGCCGAAGACAGATCGTTTGTGCGCTCCGCCGACAGGCCATGATAAAGCGTGTCGTCCTTGTCTGGCCCCAGATGGGCCACAATGCCCGCTGTCTCGATCAATGCCCGGGTCACGTCACCGGACGTTATAATGGCGTCACAAATTTCATCGGGCACATTGAGGCGCTGCATAAACTGGCGAACCTGCAGCCAGGGTCGCGGAGCGTTGGTGACCATAATCACAAAAGCCCCCGCCTCCCGCGCAGCCATGAGAGCTGAAATCGCGCCGGGATAAGCCACCTGTCCATTATGGAGCACGCCCCAAACGTCGCATAGCACGACGTCGTAGCCGCCGAGCACATCAGTGAGGTGTTCGATGGCTTCGGGTTGCGGAACCTCTTGGAGCATGACTTCACTTTCTTTAGCTCGACCACGGCTCAGCCGCGCTGCTGTCGACATAGGTTCAAACACATCCAGCGCCAGCCCTCCCGGACTGGCAAAATGGGGTTTGATGGCAGGTTCTTAGATTGTCCACGCCTTTCACGCCACCGGTTGCAGGCCCAGCATCGGCTCTGCGCGCGCCCATGCTAAGCAATGGGCAGCCTGACCGTGTGGCGATTCGTTCGGCACAGGGGCGATTGCGGAGTTGTTGCCATGCTCAAACAGCTGATCACAGCCATCATCTTTACCTGCCTGGTGGCCATCGCATGCTCGGCTGCCGTGGTGGGCTACTTCGCATTTGGACTGAGTGTTCGTGAAAGCATTATCGTTGCGATTGGCGCGCTTGCGGTTCTGGTGTGTCTGCAGGTGTTTCTGACACTCAATCGGCGACTGCTGGATCTTGAGGACGAGCTGTCTCAAACCACACGGCGCCTCGACAAAACCAACACCGAACTCGATCACCTGACCTCCCACAGCGATGCTTTGGACGAAGGCCTGCGCAACATGATGAATGAGGGTGATGCGGCGCTGAAAACAGATGTACGCGCTCTCACCGGGATTACCCGGAAACTGGCCGAAAGAACGGCGCGCGTAGAAGGGGCCTTTGCGCACTCCCAAGAACAACGTGAGAAGGCGCGAGCGGCTCTGGAGACCGCCGCTGAAAACGTGCGCAACCAAACCGCACCGCAAGCTCAGAGTGCTTCCCAACCCGCGGCCATTCCTAATCCCGATGACGGCTTGACGATTGAAGATCTTGCACAGTCCCCCGCCCCGGCTGATGAACCACAGGTGCTTGCAGCGATTGCCGCAGAATACCGGAAACGCAGGGAGCTGCCTGGAACAACCGACACTGCCAGGATCGTTCGTGCGCTCAACACAAGCATCGACCAGAACCGAATAGACGTTCACCTGCAGGCGGTGATGACCCTGCCCGCCAGGCGTGCAGACTCTTATGAAGCTCTGGCCCGGTTCAAGGCCGATGATGGTACGCTGATCACAGCCGCCGAAGCGCTTCCCATCGCCCGCCGTGAAGGTTTGATGGCTGAGTTGGATCTGCGAATGCTGGCGCGAGTCATCGCAGTCGCCGGACGGCTGGCGGAACGAAAATCATCAACCCCGCTTTCCATGAACCTATCACCGGACATGCTGGTGGATGGTCGCCGCTTCTCGCAGTTCTTCAATCTGTTGGAGGCCAACAGCGCGCTCACCAGATCGATCATGTTCGAGATCAGACAAGATGAATATGCCGGATTTGGCCCGCTGGAGCATGAGAGCCTGGCGGCCATAGCGTCCCTCGGTTATGGATTCACCCTGGACTTCGCTGTTCGGCGCGACATGCAGCCCCGCGACTTGTCACAACGGGGCTTCCGTTCGGTGAAAATGCCGGTGGACATCCTGACCGCCCAAGATGAGATCGCCGGCCTCGACATTCATCCCCAGGATCTGGCCGACTACGCACGGCGCCATGGTTTGACCCTCATCGCCACTGACGTGGAGCGCGAGAGCGACGTTGTCGGTGCCTTGGAATACGGCGTGAAGCATGCCCAAGGTCATCTCTTTGCCGAGGCAAAGCCAGTGCGGGCTGATCTGCTTGAACCGGTCTCTCCACTGGGGTCCCAAACGGCTCCCCTGAGATCCCTCAGGCGCACCGGTTAGACTGATAGAAGCCCCGGCTTTGGTGGAGTTTCCGTTTCGTTAAACAACGCAACAAATACCACCATTCTGTTCAAACTTATCTCAACGCACATCACGTAACGTTCGGTCATGAGAACCAACCGAGCGATGGCCGTTGTGACTTTCGACCGAACAAATAGCCGCCAAAAGGCGGCGCGCCGAGCTGGTGTA
>JBCBXA010000104.1:0-9362 GCA_039816825.1 Pseudomonadota bacterium
CCCGCTTTGCAGTCTTTTCCTTGAATATCTTGTCATATCAAACGCCAATGCCAGCAGATGAATGGGTCCTGACCCTAAGCTTTCCCAGTGCCACGGCCATCTTAGAAACATGGCAAAACCGTGCACGGACTACCGGCTAACGGCAATTAACCTCGGCTTAACAGTCCGTTAAATTGGCATTGCGGGACGTTGCATTAATTGCAATGTTAGCCGCAGCGCGGCGGTTCGAAAGCGATCCACCGCCCTCGGCGCGCAGGGAGCGCGCCCTTAACAGGAGAGGAATTCCCCTTATGAAAAAACTGCTTTTGTCTGGTGCTGCATTCGCAATGGCCATGTCGGCCAACGCTGCTTGGGCCGAGATCGTGATCGGCGTTGCAGGCCCAATGACCGGCCAGTACGCGTCCTTCGGTGAGCAAATGAAGACCGGCGCTGAGCAAGCCGTGGCTGACATCAACGCTGCTGGTGGCGTGAACGGCGAGATGCTGCGCCTCGTCGTTGGCGATGACGCTTGCGATCCAAAGCAGGCTGTGGCTGTGGCCAACCAAATGGTTTCTGAAGGTGCTGTGCTAATGGCCGGTCACTTCTGTTCCGGCTCGTCCATTCCCGCTTCTGAAGTGTATGCCGAAGAAGGCATCATCCAGATTTCGCCAGCTTCCACCAACCCGGCTCTGACCGATGAGCGCCCAGGCCCAGGCGTCTACCGCGTTTGCGGACGTGACGACCAGCAGGGCGCTGTTGCAGGCGAGTTCCTCGCCAGCACTTTTGGCGACGGCAAAGTGGCCATCATCCACGACAAGACCGCCTACGGCAAAGGCCTGGCAGATGCGACACGCGCTGCCTTCGAAGCAGCTGGCGGAACAACAGCAGTCTACGAAGCCTACACAGCCGGCGAGAAGGACTACACAGCCCTTGTCTCCAAGCTGAAGCAAGAAGGCATCACTGCCCTCTATGTCGGCGGCTACCACACCGAAGCTGGCCTGATGAAGCGTCAGATGGTCGACCAGGGCATGGACACCGTTCTGATCTCCGGCGACGCGCTGGTGACGGACGAGTACTGGTCCATCACCGGTGATGCAGGCGAAGGCACTCTGATGACCTTCTCCCCAGACCCACGCAAGTCCGAGTCCGCTGCTGATCTCGTGGCTGCTCTGGAAGCTGACGGAAAGCCAACGGAAGGCTATGTGGTCTACACCTACGCCGCTATCCAGGCATGGGCCGCAGCTGCAGGCACAGCCAGTTCAACAGACTATGAGGCCGTCGTAGCTGCCCTCGACGCTGGCACATTTGACACGGCTCTCGGCTCCCTGTCGTTCGACGACAAAGGCGACGTGTCCCTGCCAGGCTACGTCTTCTACGAGTGGAGCGGTGGTCAGTACGACTATCTCGAAAACTAAGGTGTTGCGGGCTTGACCCGCTCACCGACCGTTTGGCCCGTCCGGCTCTGCCGGGCGGGCTTTTTTGTGAACGATGATCCAGGCTTGTCAAAACGCATGGCAACCATTTGGGTCCGAAACGGTTGATGCAGCGCAGCATCGTGCAATTGCATGCCGCAACGGCAGTGATAAGCTGCGTCGAATTGGCATATCGCCATGATACCGCCGCAGTGTGGGAGCGCACTGGAACTCTAAACAGGCAGTCGGAGAGACTTATGAACATCGTCAAGAAAACCGCCCTCAGCATCGCACTGATCGGCCCCCTGGCTCTGGCCGGCTGCACGGCAGCCGAACAAAACACCGCAATCGCCACCGTCGGCGGCGGCGCTCTGGGCGCAGTCACAGCAGCTGCTTTGGGCGCCAATGCCGGCTGGATTGCAGTCGCGGGCGTGGCAGGTGCCACAGCCGGCGCGCTTTATGCACGCAACTCGCAGACCGGTCAGTGCGCCTATTCAAACGGCGACGGCACTTACACTGTGCGCCCCTGCCCACGCTGATTTCAGCAGGGAACGGATCGACAGAAGGCCGCCTCATGGGCGGCCTTTTTCGTTGTGCTTGCAAGCAGCTCCGCGTTGGCTAAGAGACTCGCCAAAGGGAGTTGCCGGAATGTCAGAACAGCCAAATCTCCAGCCACTTTGGACGCCTGAACCTGAAGCCATTGCGAGAACACGTCTAACGGCCTTTGAAGCCAGCCTTGCTTCCGCAGGCCATGGCTCCTTTGCAAGCTATGAAGAGTTGCACCGCTGGTCGTGCGACAACCTCGACGCCTTCTGGCAATCGTTTTGGGACTTCGCCGACATGCAGGGCGGCAGTGGCGACCGGGCATTCGTTCCGGACGCATCGATCAAAGCGGCAAACTTCTTCCCGAACTCGCAGATGAACTATGCGCAGGAGATGCTGCGCAACGCAGATGAGCGTCTCGCCATGGTGTTTGTAGGCGAAGACGGCCGACGCCGAACCATCACACGTGCCGGCTTGCGTGATCTGGTCTCGCGTCTGGTGGCAGCAATGAAAACCGCCGGCGTTGCGCCCGGTGATCGGGTGGCCGGTTTTGTGCCCAATTGCATCGAAACCGTCGCGGCCATGCTGGCCACACAGGCGATTGGAGCGATCTGGAGTTCGTGCTCACCGGATTTCGGCCCCGCAGGCGTTGAGGACCGCTTTGGCCAGATCGAGCCCAAGCTTCTATTTGCCGCCGATGGCTATTTCTACTCCGGCAAAACCATCGATAGCAGGCCCGCGCTTTCGGAGATCGCCACTCGCCTCCCGACGCTCCAACAGATCATCGTATTTCCGTACGCAATGGACGGAGCGCCCCTCGATGACGTTCCCATCGCCCGCAGCATAGACAGCTTTCTTGAAGCGCACCCGGCGCAGGACATTGAGTACACGATGCGCTCCGTACGGGATCCAGGTTTCATCCTGTTTTCGTCTGGCACAACCGGCAAACCCAAATGCATCGTCCACAGCTCCGGCGGCGTTCTGCTCCAGCAAATGAAGGAACAGATGCTGCAATGCGACGTGCATGCCGGCGACCATCTGTTCTACTTCACCACATGCGGCTGGATGATGTGGAACTGGCTGGTGGCTGGGCTGGCAGTTGAGGCGACCCTCATTCTGTTTGACGGCAACCCGTTCCACCCCGGTCCGGAACGGCTGTTCGAGTTGATTGAGGCGGAGAAGATCACTCATTTCGGGACCTCCGCCAAAGCGATTGACCACGCTCAGAAGTGCGAAGTGATACCCTCCGCTGTGGCTGATCTTTCCAGCCTGCGGGCGGTTCTCTCAACGGGATCGCCGCTGAAGCATGAGAGCTTCGACTACGTCTATGAAAGCTGGAAAGCCGACGTTCACCTGGCCTCCATTTCGGGAGGCACAGACATCTGTGCCTGCTTCATCGGCGGGGTGCCAACACTCCCGGTCTGGCGGGGCGAGATCCAGGGCCCCATGTTGGCCATAGCATCAGACGTGTTTGACGATGAAGGGCAGCCCGTCGCTGGGCAACCAGGCGAACTGGTCTGCACACAACCGCATCCATCCATGCCCGTGGGCTTTTGGAACGATGAGGATGGCGAGCGCTATCACGTGGCCTATTTCGACACGTTCGACAATGTCTGGCGTCACGGTGACTGGCTGACTCGCACCCCGAGCGGCGGGTTTGTGGTTGCGGGGAGGTCCGACGCAACGCTGAACCCCGGCGGCGTGCGGATTGGGACCGCCGAAATCTACCGGCAAGTGGAGCGGATCGACGAGATCGCCGAAGCCGTCGTTGTTGGTCAGGACTGGGATAGCGACACACGCGTCGTTCTGTTCGTGCGCCTTCAGCCCGGCGCAGAACTCACCGATGCGCTCATCAAGCGGGTTCGAACTGAAATCCGCACCAACGCCAGCCCGCGCCATGTCCCAGCCATCGTCTCCGCTGTCGAGGATATCCCCCGCACCAAGAGCGGCAAAATCGTTGAACTCGCTGTCCGGGATGTGATCCACAATCGACCGGTGCGCAACGTCACGTCACTGGCCAATCCGGAGGCTCTGGCGTTGTTTGAAAACCGGCCCGAACTGGCGGTCTAGCTTTATCAGCCCGCCAGAAACGCTGCGATCTCGTGGCCGATTTTCGCGGACGACAAGTCGCTGTCAGCCATGTCCGCAAGGGATTTGCGGCCACGCGCTGCCGTGTCCGCGTCAAACCCGTTGCCTTCGCGCGCATCAATGAGGGCAGCGACCCAGGCAACCTCAAACTCAGGGTGGAACTGATAGCTCCGAGCCCACTCGCCCTCGTCTTCCCGCCCGTAGGACAGAGCAGCGTGTCGGCAGAAGTCATTGGCCAGAATGGTGGTGGCTCCCGGCGGTGGCATCACGACCTGATCCTGATGCACCGCACACGCGCTCACAGGCTCTCCATCAGCCACCGACTGGTAGTTCTCAATACCAAGAGCCCAGCCGCCATCGAACTTCACCACTTCGCCTCCCAGAGCCTGCGCCATGATCTGGTGTCCAAAGCATATGCCCACCAAAGGGCGGCCAGAACCCCGCACCGAACGGATGAATGCCTCTAGCGGCCTGATCCAGGCATGATCTTCATGAGCGCCATGCAGTGAGCCGGTGATGAGCCAGCCATCGCACTCATCGGGTGAGTGCGGCAGTTCCCCGTCGACCACCCAATAATTGCGATAGGAGAAGCGGTCTGGACCGAGAATGGCCCTGAACAGCCGCTCATACTCGCCAAAGCGATCAACCAGAGCAGCGTTCACGCGCCCGGTCGACAATATTCCTATCAATCGCTTCGAGGCGTCTGGCATTGACAGACCATGCTTTGGGAGAACTGGTGCTGCTGGGGAGATTTGAACTCCCGGCCTCTCCATTACCAATGGAGTGTACTGTACGCCATAGCCCCAAATTACGGGCTACTGCCGGTCATAAGATCCAACAGCTTCACGTTTCGTTCCGCCTGATACGCTCTGTGTTGGTTCAATTGGACCAAGGAGCACTCTATTTTTTCACAGCCCTTTCATCCCCAGCTTTGCATAACTCTGGTGTCGGACGGTGATGGACGCCGCTAAATCAGTTGCTCGATGGACTCACCCGCAGATTGTTTCACGGGTGTTTCAAAGAATGTTTCACACAAATCTGGAGTTTATCCCCACAATCCCCATAATAGGAATCGGGAGGAGGGCCGTTGAACCATGCCGCACATCGCGGGAGGACGGTGACGCGCGCCCGGAAAGCGCTATGACCTACACGCCGCAACATATAGCCAATTACATCTTAGACAGGGCAGATCTGGAAGATATGCCAATTAGTCAGCTTAAGCTGATGAAATTGGTCTACATTGCATATGGCTGGCACTTGGCTCTTAACGAAATTCGTCTTTACGACGAACCTATTTACGCGTGGGAGCACGGCCCAGTCGTTCGATCAATTTATGACGAGTTCAAGAATTTTGGTAAGCGCCCTATCACTCGGCGAGCTACCGAAGTTGACTGGGACACATTCGAGCTGATGGAGCCGCGCGTTCCTGAGGATGATGCCGAAACGAGATGGGTTTTGGATCGCGTTTGGGCGACCTACAAAGACTTCCGAGCCTGGACACTCCGCAATAAGACTCACGAGGCTGGCGGACCATGGGATAAAGTATACGATCCAAAAGTCAGGGACGTTAAGTTGAACGATGACGACATCCGAGAGCACTACGTCCAACGCATCTCAGCCTACATCGACGCCGCCCACGAGTTCGAACACGCCTCTTAAAGGGCAGCTAAAAAGTGTCTCCATGCCCGCCTTGGCGAGAGGCGCGGCAAAGGTTGAGGGCGAGCAGCCTGGGTCCAAAATCCAGCCGCAGCACTTCAATCGTCACATTAAGTGCTACCAAATCACTGAGCACGAGCTAGACACGATTACTCTTGTGAACGCCGGAATTTCGCTCTCGGCAACGATCGGGTCATTCCTAATGGCCTTTTGGCTAGACATCTTCAAAGACACATTGCTTGCCGAGAGCATTCCCGAAGCTTCAGCCGAAGCTGTTAGCTATGTGCTTCCGATCTGCTTTGTTTTAGGGCTGTTGTTCTGGGGAGGAGCAATAGCTCTGTTCATCTGGCGGCGCGGCTTCATCAGTGACATCAAGGCATCGTCAGTCGATGCAAACTTGGTCGATGCCGATGGCGGTCAGACACTGTAGCAACAACGCCTCGGTGAATTTGCCCGTGATATCTCAGTGCGCACTTTCACCTCTTTCTGGGCAACACTGATGTCTGCCAGCATCTCGACGTTGTGGGCAGACGTGACGCCTTAGCGCTTCAATTCAGTCTTAAGAAGCCTTTCTGAAAGGCGCCGTTCAATCTTCGCAAGGGAACGTGTTCGAGAGCGCTTCGCGAACCATATAGCTTGCAGGCTCATGCCATTCTTCTGGATTGGCCTTGATGTACTTCACAACGATCTGTGTGAGCTGCTTAACCGACATGCGAGTGGGAATGCAAAATCCGACAACGGTCTTCCTAACGCGCTCCTTCTCCCCTGAGCTCCATAGCCACAAAACGCTTGCCGCTCCCGAAGCTTCAATCCATGTCTCGACGCTGCCAAAGATGTATCCTTCGCAGCCAGCCACCCAGCCAAGATCGTTCTCGTTGGAGCATACTATCAACAACGACTCGGCGGTCCTGGTCGATGCATCGCTAGCTTTTGCACCGACCAACGCGGCCAACACGAAAATACATGCTCCGAGTGAATTTCTGAAGCTCGGCAATTTCCTTGAACTCCTCCGCTGATAGGCAGTTCAGCCCTGCTGCCAACCTACGAACTGCGCTCAGTGCGTCAATTGGCCAAGCGTGGGCGAAAGAGCTTGCACTGAAGTCGCCGCATTCGAACAGGGGAAACGGGCCAAAGATCGTAGTTTCGGCGCCAGATTTTAGATCCCAAGCTCGCCCTGCTGCGCGGGCCCATTCCTCAACACTCGTTCGTTTGCCTTACCACAGCATGGACAGTAGGCGCTGCGCCCTCGCCACAAGCTTATCCCCCTTCCCGTTTGTTCCTGTATCGTTCACGTTTAGACGAATTGGGAATCGTGAAGGGGGAACATCATGTCACGCCGCAACATCGCAATGTCAGACCCGCGCGGGCACCATACGGAGCCCGCTTTTTTGATCGAGCGCCAGGATGATGGAGAAAGCCACGTGCTGGCTCGCATTGACGATTGGAGCATAGCGCAAGACGTCTATCGCGAGTTGCTGCAGAAGTGGCCGACATCGACCGTGGTGATGCGCCAAGGCGCGCGCGTGATCGAAAAGCGAAACGTCGAGCTACACAAATTTGAGTGCATGGACTGTGGCCAGTTGGTCTGGCGCAACATCCACGACCCAAGCGCGCTGGCTGAGATCGTCTGCCCCGGATGTGGAGCACCGGCGACCAGCTTTCAGCGCCTCGGTAGCGGTTAGCATGCAGGAAAGGCCTACTTCCGGGCGCAGATCACCAACCCTGAAGCAAATCCAAACCGTATGCTTTGAGCAAGGCAACGGCTGCCAACAAAACAGGAGGAGATAGATCGACTAGCATAAAACTAAGAGACTGCCTCCAAACGTAGCTTTCAGCTCGTGCTATCAAGCTGTGCTGTCGATTTCGAATAAATTTCTTCAGACGAATTAATTCCTCAGATATAACTGAGGTAGTCTAAAAAATTTTATACATAGATTCATCTCTATTTCTTGCAGAATCTGTGTATGCCTCCATTCTTACCCTCATTCCTTCGACATGTTGATTCATTTCGTCAATAGCATTCTCGTATATAACTTTTTCTCGGACACTTGTTATATTTTGGGACTCTCTATTATTTGAAAAAGCTCTAATTAAGAAAACGAATATTAGATAAATGACTGCAAAAGAACCAAGCGAGACGATTTTCTCTTGATTGACTTCCAAGCGTAAACTGAAAAACTCAATTTCTGAACTCAGAAAGCTGAAGTCAGCGACAACATAAAGTGCAATCGAACTCGCGATTAGAGCACGGCGTGCGCTCTTAAAGTCATCATGCTCCATCAACGCGGACATCTGGGCCCTCCTTCGCCACACACCACAAGAGCAGAGTAGTGCATATCGTTGCAGTAAAAGAACTGATGCGTTTGGTTTTCTGGAGGCAGACTCATCGGAAGCACAGGCAGATCACCTCTCATCGAACCCCAAACAAAGAAACCCGCCTCACCAATCAAGGCGAGACGGGCTCAATGAGTTTCGGCCCTTGCGAGCGGTTGCTGTTGACCAGGCGCTCTACTCTATAGCTGACAAGCTCATGGCCGCGGTTGTCCTGTAGGAGGTTGGCCGCGCTCTCTACGTCAGTGGCCGGGTCAATCCACGCGTCGTACGACTCCTGCGGGAGAATGATCGGCATCCGGTCATGCAGGTGCTCAATCTTGGGTGCGGCGGCTGCTGTCAAAATCGTGCAGCTTAGAACGTCCAGTGTGATATTGTATGCCCAGAGCCCGGCAAACGAGAACGGCTGCACCTCCGGCAGGTGGATGAAGCGAGGATCCTTCCCGCCGTCCTCTGCCTTGGTCCATTCGTAATAGCCATCGGCGGGGATCAAGCAGCGCTTGGACTTAAAGGCCTCACGGAAAGCGGGCTTGCTGGCAGCAGTCTCGCTCCTGGCGTTGAACATGGGCCACTTGGACTTCTCCTTGGCCCAGTGAGGAACCAGCCACCAACGGCCTTCCTTCAACGTCTGGCCCTCATCGCCATGGGCGACAAAGAACACGTCTTGCGTTGGTGTGATGTTGTAGCGCGCCGGAACGTTGCGGCCTGTCTCGGCCTTGGGCAGGCCACTGTACAGGGCGACAATCTCCGCCCACGTCAGATACATTGTGTAGCGACCGCACATGCTGCGCTGTCCTTTGGCTCCATTGTGTCCCGGACATGAAAGATGAGCGCAGCTTAAAAGTCGACTGTTGAGGAATGTCCGCTTCGAGCCCAAGCCAGACGTACAAATCAGATCTGACAGCACGCGCTCCCGGCCCATTCCGGACTTTCGGGCTTAACTTACAGATCGAGAGTCGAGCCTTGGCTTATCGTGCGAAGCCGCTGGCGCATTTGGCAGCGGCCTGCAGATCTATTTCCCAGTTCGTCCGGTGTCTATTTCACCACGATCTCTGGGCCCATGACGACGTTCGGCAACACCGTTGAGATCCAAGGGACATAGGTGACAAGAATCAGGAACAAGAACATGATGGCAAGGAATGGCAGCGCCGCCCTGACAACACCCATCATGGACATATTTGCTACCCCAGCCGTGACAAACAGATTCAGTCCTACGGGCGGCGTAATCATGCCGATTTCCATATTGACCACCATGATAATGCCCAGATGAATTGGGTCGATGCCCAGTTCCATCGCTATTGGGAACACGAGGGGTGCCACGATAACCAGAAGACCGCTTGGCTCCATAAACTG
>JBCBXA010000105.1:0-9362 GCA_039816825.1 Pseudomonadota bacterium
AAGAGCACTTCGTCGGATCGAGAGGGTGTCCGCAGCAAGCGAGCGCATCGTCGGCGGAGATCTGTCGCAAAGGCTACCGATCTCTGGCGTGGATGACGAATTCGACCGCCTTGCTCAGTCGCTCAATGGTATGTTGGCACGTATTGAACAGCTCGATGGCGGCATCAAAGCGATGGCCGACTCTGTTGCGCACGATCTCAAGACACCGCTGACCCGGCTGCGAAACCGAGCGGAACGACTGCTCGCACGCACCGACGATCACAATCGGGAAGAGCGCGACACGGCGCTCTCCGAAATTGTCGCTGAAGCCGATCATACCATTCGCATTTTCAATGCGCTTTTGATGATCAGCCGCGTTGAGGCTGGGTCACATGCGGCCACGCTGGAGCCGGTCGACGCCTGCGCCGTATTGGCGGACATAGCTGAACTTTATGAAGCGGTTGTCGAGGAAGCGGGCGTCAAAATCGAATTTGAAAGCCGGTTGGAGCCGGACACCAAGGCCATTGTGAACGCCAACCGCGAACTGCTGGGTCAGGCCCTGTCCAACCTTCTGGAAAATGCGCTCAAATATGCTGCTGAAGGTGTGGCTGGCGCGTCAGAAGATGAACGTATCGTCACAAACGGCACCGCCATTTCACTGTTTTGTGAGGTGAGGGATGAGCATTGTGTGCTCGTTGTTGCGGACAACGGACCGGGTATCCCTGTTCACGAACGCGACCGCGTTGTGCAGCGCTTTGTTCGGCTTGATGAAAGTCGCTCGAAGTCGGGCTCCGGCCTCGGTCTTGCCCTTGTGAACGCGGTAGCGGGCTTGTGTGGAGGGTCTCTGGAACTGCGCGACAACAACCCCGGATTGAGGGCGGAGATTCATCTGCCTTTGGCGGGCAAAAGAGCTTGAGGGAAGCTCAGGCGACGCAAAGAAGAAAGAACCTCCAATGAACCATTACATCAAAATGACCACGCTTGCGGCCGTAACCCTGGCCTTGTTTGGCGGTGTTGCCCTGGCTGAGAATGACCGTCGCGGCGGCCTGCGGGCGATGGATACCGATAACAACCGGTCCATCAGCCTTGAGGAATTTCAGGCTGCCATGACCAATCGTTTTCAGGAGTTTGACTCCAACAGTGACGGCACGATTTCACGCGACGAGCTGAGCGCCATTTCAGCTGCGTCTGACGACCGCCGTGTCCAGGCCCGCGCAGCCCGCGTCAGGGCCATGGATGCCAATTGGGACGGCCAACTGACGATGGCTGAGGTTCAGGCAGCCAGTATGGCCATGTTTGAACAGCGCGACGTGAACAATGACGGCCAGTTGGACCGCAAGGACCGCCGTGGAAAACGCGATCGCCAGCGTGGTGATCGAAGCTAATTTCGGCTGATCAAAACAGCGTCCGGGCGCCGCGGCTTATGCTGCGGCGCTAGACCCGACAGCTTATGCAGCGCCCTCGAGAAGGTCCGCATTGTGCGTGACGGCAAGGCCCGATACCTCGGACGGTAAAATACAGGTAATGCAGGTCCCGCTGCCCACTTCGGAGGCTATGTCCATAGATCCTCCGTGGAGCTCTATCAGCGAGCGGGCGATGGCGAGCCCCAGTCCCGTTCCATCATGGTCGCGGGTCATCTGGTTCTGAACCTGGAAGAAAGGTCTTCCGAGCATCTCCTGCCTGTCATCGGGTATGCCGACGCCCGTGTCTTCTATGGCGATCACAACAGAGCCGTTCAGACGCGCTGCCCGCACCCAGATCTTGCCGCGGTCGACATTGAATTTCACTGCATTGGACAACAGGTTCAGGAGAACCTGCTTGAAAGCACGCGGGTCCAATCGCGCCATCAAGCCGTCCTCAATTTCATCAATGATCTCGAGATCTTTGGCCGCTGCCTGCAGCTCAACCACACGCAGGCTGTCTCGCACCTGACCACACACGAGCGTGTCTTCTGGCTCCAACTCCCACTTGCCCGCTTCGATTTTCGACATGTCGAGTATGTCGTTGATCACTTCGAGCAGAAACTGGCCGCTCTTGTGAATGTCGGAGCTGTACTCCTCATACTTGGGGCTGCCCAGATCGCCGAATAGCTTATTGGTCAGAACCTCAGAGAAACCCAGAATGGCGTTGAGGGGCGTTCTGAGTTCATGGCTCATCGCGGCCAGGAATTCTGACTTTGCTATGTTGGCTTCTTCGGCGTTGATCTTCTCCACCTCCAGACGCTCGGCGAGCAGCTGGTTGCGGTCGGCCTGGTCCTTTGCTTCGCGTCGGGATTTTTCCAACTCGTGGACCGTCGCGATCAGGCGCTGCTCGTGCTGTTGCACCTGCTGGTGCTGATGTTTGAGATCGGTAATGTCTGCGCCCACGGCTACACACCCACCGTCGGACGTGCGGCGAATGTTGGTCTGCAGCCAGCGACCGTCCGGCATCTTGGTTTCAAAGCTGCGATTGGCGAACACGGATGCCAAATCGGAACCGCTATGCTCTTGCGCCGTGATGAGTGCGGTTCGGGCGGGGTGCGCCTTGGCGAAGATCGAAGCAATATCCGCTCCCCGCCGGACGTGCTCATCCGGCAGCTGGTATGTCTTCTGAAACTTGGCGTTGCAGAGCACCAGCTTGCCTTCGGCATCCCAGAGAACGAAAGCCTCCGATGTTGACGCGATGGCGTCGTGCAGACGCTGATCGGCTGTACGCTCCCTCTCTTCCATCCGGCGTTGCTCGGTGATGTCGACGGCGATGCCGATCAGTTGCAGCTGACCTTCCTTGGGCTCCACCACTTCAGCGCGCGTTCGAAGCCAGACCCAGTGACCATCGGCATGTCGCATCCGGAAGGTCCGGTCCATGACTTTCATGTGGCCGTCGGCGATTTCCTCGGCGACTTTGTAAAGGCTCGGGTCATCGGGGTGCATCAGTTCAACAACTTCCCCAAAACCCATCACTCGGGTGGACGGGTCATAGCCCAGCATGGTGTGCATCGAACTGGACCAGTAGATCCGACCGCGCGTCAGATCCCAGTCCCAAAGGCCGCACCGGCCACGGGTGAAAGCGGTCTCAATCCTGGAACTGCGCTCAGCATGGATCGCGTTCTGCTCAGCACCGCGGGATGCCTGGAAATAGTAGGCGTACAGAAGCAAAACGAGAGCGGCTCCCGTCAGCATGAAGAGCAACACGTTCAGGGAGATGCGGTCGCGGACCGGGGCAAATGCGTGGTTGCGGTCGCCCAGTACTGTGATCGTACCCAACGGAGATGGTTGGCGATCCTGCGTCGTGCCCATGATCCGCATATGGCTTGCATAATATTCTCTGCCGTCCGGGCCGGTGATATCGGTGACGCCGTTTCGTTCTGCAAACCTGGCTAGAGTCGAGTGGTTCGGAACGACCTCCGAGATGCTGCGGCCAACCATGGGGTCGTCAGATGGTACGGCAGCGAAAATTTTACCCTCGGCGTCGGCAACGAAGAGCGTTTTGCTTGGAGAGAAGCCAATCTCCCGGAACCGCGAGTCAAATTGTGTGTCGAGGATGTTTCGAGCGGCCATCGCCCTTGAGGCTTCGCCCTTACGGCTAAAGGCATCGGGTAGAGACAGGGCCGCAATCTTGGCGATATTCGATGTACTCAGCTTCTCGCGATATTCCACGTGCTCGGCTTGATTGGCGAGGGCGAAGAAACGCGTTGCCGCGAAGACGGCGAGGAAGACGATGATGCTGATCGGCAATACGTGTCTGAGCCAGTTCTCACGATGACTGCGTGAGACGTATTCGGGCTCCGCAACCATGCTGACATGGCCATCAAGCTCCTGCTGCAAGCGCGCGCGAAGGTGCCGGTCTGAACCGGCTTCCTCATCAGCTGAGGATGCGCGCAACCAGTCGGTCACGCGGAATCGCTCCGCATGCTTCATGCTTTCCCCGTACTTGGAACTCGATCCGCAACCCCGTGCCCGAATCATCTCCATTAGAATCAAACGCGAATCGATGGCGCAAGAGTCTGAGTGAAGAAAAACTCAAGATGGACTCTGTCTTTTCCCTTGACGAATTTCGAAAGCCGCTGATTTGCCGGTCTGAAGCTGCGGTGTGGCGGCTTAGCCTGCCAGTGTGCGAGTCAAAATGTCCGACACATCGCGCGAGAGGTCAGGAGTCTTGGCCAGCTTTCGGAGCGCAGCTTCTGCAAGACCCCGCCTGCCGGGTTCAAGTGTGCGGATGGATCGGAAGGCTGTCAGAAGCCGTGCAGCAACCTGCGGGTTGGTCGCGTTCAGCCGTGCAACAGCGTCGGCGACGAAGGTGTACCCGGTCCCGTCAGCCCGGTTGAAGCCGGTGGGATTGGCCATGGCGAAAGTGCGGACCAGCGCGTAGATCCTGTTCGGCGTATCCCAGGAGAAGGCCGGGTGCTCGGTCAGGCTTTGCACTTTGCTCAACGTCTCATCGTCGGCCACGCGCGCCTGTAGACCCAGCCAAAGATCCATGACCAGAGGCTCTCGGCTGTAGGAGTCCTCGAAGGCTTCGAGAGTAGCCTCGGCAAGATCGCCTCTTTCGTGATGCACCAGGGCGGCCATGGCCGCCAGGCGGTTCGTCATATTGTCGGACTGATCAAACTGTTGTTTGGCTCTCATGGCGTGCGCGGTTTCCCCCGTCCGCACCAGCAGATCGAGGCAGGCATTTGCGAGCAGACGTCCACCCGCATCGGTGGCCCCGGGGTCGTAGCTGCCCTTCGGCATGGCCACTTCATACTGCGCGAGTAACTCATCCTTTAAGTGGTCCGCCAGGGCATCCATTTGTTCGTTGCAGATCACGTGCAATCGATCAGGGTCCACGTCGTGGCCGATTTCCTGCGCCAACGTGCCCGCATCCGGCAATTTCAGGCAAAGTGCCCGGAAGGCGGGGTCGAGCTGTTCGTCTGTCAGAACGGTCTGAATGGCTTGGCCAAGGCCATTGTCGCCCGTGATGATGTCGCTTGCGTTGCCGCCATCAATGAAGGCCTGTTTCTGTGCCGTCAGTGCCACGTCCTGCAGGGCTTGCCAGCGATTGAAGGGATCGCTGTCATGGGCTGCCAAGTGCAGCCGGTCCAACATCGATTGCCCGAACTCGAACTTCACCGGTGCAGAGAAGCCGCGCCCAATCGAAAGTACCGGTTTCGTCTGGGTTTCGACGTCAAACTCGACGCGCTGTGTCGGGGCATCCAGCTCGATCATACCATCCTGGATGTTTTGACCATCTGCGTCGATCAAACCGAAGGCCAGCGGAAACACCATGGCCCGCTTCGTATTGCCGTCAGGCGTGACCGGCAGGTGTTGAGCGAGGTTGAGCGTGTATCGGCCATCACTCCAGTCTTCCTGAACCTCAATCACCGGCGTGCCGGCTTGGGCGTACCAAAGCGCGAATTGGGTGAGATCGCGCTCGCTCGCTTCTTCGAAACAGGCAAGCCACGCCTCAATGGTGGTGGCCTCGCCGTCATGGCGCGTGAAGTAGAGACCGACCCCTTTCCAGAAGGCTTCATCGCCGATCAGGGTCCGCAGCATGCGGACCACTTCGGACCCCTTCTCATAGACGGTCGCCGTGTAGAAGTTGTTGATCTCGCGATAGCTGTCCGGACGCACCGGGTGAGCGAGGGGGCCTGCGTCTTCCGGGAACTGCGCCGCGCGCAGCAGCATCACGTCTTCAATGCGCTTTACAGCCGCCGAACGCATATCGGCGGAGAACTCGCTGTCCCGATAGACGGTCAGTCCTTCCTTAAGGCAGAGCTGAAACCAGTCGCGGCAGGTGATGCGGTTGCCGGTCCAGTTGTGGAAGTATTCATGCGCGATCACGGCTTCGATTGCGGCGTAGTTCGCGTCGGTTGCCGTGTCGGGCGATGCCAGCACCAGCCTGTCATTGAAGACGTTCAGGCCCTTATTCTCCATCGCTCCCATGTTGAAATCGGAGACAGCCACGATCTGGAAAACATCAAGGTCGTATTCGCGCCCCCAAACATCCTCGTCCCATTTCATGGAGCGCTTTAGCGCGTCCATCGCGTATTCGGCTTGGGCCTCCTTGCCGTGTTCGATATAGATTCGCAGCTCGACGTCGCGCCCATTCATGGTTTTGAAGCTGTCGGTGATTAAGCCAAGATCGCCCGCCACCAGAGCGAAGAGATAGGCCGGCTTCTTGTGCGGATCGTGCCAGACGGCAAAGTGTCGACCATCGGCGAGATCGCCCGTCTCACCGGGGTTGCCGTTCCCCAGAAGAATGGGATTTTCTACCCTGCTGGCTTCAATCCGCGTGGTGAACACGCTCATCACGTCCGGGCGATCGGGGTAGAAGGTGATCCTTCGAAAACCCTCTGCTTCGCATTGCGTGCAGTAGTTTCCGCCAGATCGGTAGAGACCCATCAACTGGGTGTTGGCCGTCGGATTGATACGCACCCGTGTGCGCACTTCGAAGCTGCGATCAGTCGGCGTGCCGTAAATGGTCAGACCGTCATCGTCTTGTGTGTAGCTGCCAGCCGGGACAGGCTCTCCGTCCAGAACCAGCTCCAAGAGCTCCAACTCTTCGCCGTCGAGAACAAGCCGGTTGGCGCCCTCCTTTGAACGCAGTAGCAGAGTGGACACAACCTCCGTGGCCTCGGGTTCCAGCACAAACCGAAGGTCTACGCTTTCCACGTCAAATGGGTACGGCGTGTAGTCTGAGAGGTGAAACGTCTGGCCTGTGTCGGTGCGCATGGTATGTCCTTGCCGGAAGGGTCGCGGGGGCGCGCCCAATTCATGTTCAACCCGGGATGTAAGCCGATGACACCTGCCACGCAAACCGCTCTTGCCGCACTGGCGGACCACACGAAGACGTCTGGTGTGAAGGATATGCGTCGCTTGTTTGAAGCTGATGCCATGCGGTTCGAGCAGCACAGTCACAAGCTGGGCGACCTGCTCTTCGACTTCTCCAAGCACATGATCGACCGGCGCTCTGTTGAGCTGTTTTCGCAGCTGGCAGATGCGGCTGATCTCGCGAGAGCTCGCGAGGCTATGTTCAGCGGCAAGGCCATCAACACCACCGAGGGCAGGGCTGTGCTCCACACCGCTCTGAGAAACAGATCCGACGAACCGGTCTTGGTGGACGGCGTGAACGTGATGCCAGATATCGAGGACGTTCTCGGCCGAATGCGCCAGTTCTCCAAGGCCATCCGCTCGGGCGAAATAGCCGGTGTGGGTGGTGCGTTTACCAATGTCGTGAACATCGGTATCGGCGGGTCGGATCTTGGCCCGGCCATGGCGTACCGGGCGTTGACGCCTTATCGCGATGGCCCACGCTGTCATTTCATTTCCAACGTTGATGGTGCCGATCTCACCGACACGTTGGTTGATCTTGATGCCGGTACGACGCTGTTTCTGGTGGCTTCGAAGACCTTCACCACCCAGGAAACCATGACCAATGCCCGCACGGCCCGCGCGTGGCTGGTCGAGCGGCTTGGAGAAGAGGCCGTAGCCGATCATTTTGCCGCTCTTTCCACCAATCTTGAGGCGACGGCTGCCTTTCCAATCGCCGAAGACCGGACATTCGGTTTCTGGGATTGGGTCGGTGGCCGCTATTCCATTTGGTCCGCCATCGGCCTGTCCCTCGTGCTGGCCTTGGGTCCGGATCGCTTCGACAAGTTGCTGGACGGCGCCCATCAGATGGACCGGCATTTTCAGGAAGCCGATTGGGCCGACAATATGCCTGTGCAGATGGCCATGCTCGGAGTGCTCTACCGCAACGTGTTGGGCCAAAGTACGCATGCTGTCCTGCCTTATGAAGACCGTCTTGGCCGCTTTCCCGCCTATCTGCAGCAGCTGGACATGGAGTCGAACGGCAAACGCACTACCAAGGCAGGTCAGGCTGTGGAGATGGAGACTGGCCCAATCGTGTGGGGCGAACCCGGCACCAACGGTCAGCACGCCTTTTATCAGCTGATCCATCAGGGCACAGATATCATCCCTTGTGACTTCCTTTTGGCGCGCGGCAGCCAAGATGGTTTACCGGATCACCATGCGAAACTGGCGGCGAATTGCTTTGCGCAATCGGAGGCGCTGCTGCGTGGCAAGAGCGAGGATCAGGCGCGCGAAGAACTGCTGGCGAAAGGCATGAGCGCCGCGGAAGCCGACGCCCTCGCGCCGCACAAGGTTTTCCCCGGCAATCGCCCATCAACGACCATTCTGTATGACAAACTCGACCCGGAGACCCTCGGCAAGCTGATTGCACTCTATGAGCACAAGGTCTTCGTGATGGGTGTCATCTGGAACATCAACTCGTTTGACCAGTGGGGTGTCGAACTCGGCAAGGAGTTGGCCGGTTCTCTGCTGCCGATGGTGACAGGCGACCAGCCGGTGGCGGGCCGTGACGTAAGTACCGAAGGCCTGGTCCAGAACTTTCTGGAACGCTAGTTCGGATTGCCCGCCCGGTTGTAGGGCGTGCTGACCAATTGCTGCTGGCGTTTGGCTTCACGGTAGATCGTGTAGATGGCCGCGCCGATGATGATGGTCGCTCCGATGTAGAACGTCGTGTCCGGCACATCGCCAAAGAACAGCCAGCCAAAAGCCACTGCGAAGATCAGCCGAATGTAGTCGAGCCCGGCCAGGAATGAAGCCTCGCCATATTTGAAGCCCGTCACATTGAGCATCTGCGCAGACCATGTGACGCCGGCCAGTGCGATGAACAGCAGCCATTCATAAAATGTCGGCCACACCCAATTGGCGATAGCAAAGGGCCCCAGGGCAATCGCAACGCCAACGATCAGGAAGGTCACGGTTCTCTGAGCGCCGTCCAACTGCGCGAGCTTGCGGTTGAGAATGCCAACGCCACCAATCGTTGCCGCCGCGCAGAATGCGTAAAGTGAGTAGATGGAGAAGGCATCGGTGCCAGGCCGCATGACGATCACGACCCCGACGAAACCAACAAACACCGCCGTCCATCGGCGAATTCCAACCTTCTCGGACAGAAACCAGATCGCAAACAGGGTGATGAAAAACGAACGCGCAAAGCCGATGGTCGTGCTCTCGGCGAGGGGCAGTTCGATGACCGCCGTGAAGCCGATTGTGATCGAGGCCAGCGCCAGCGCAACGCGCAGCGCCTGAAGCTTTGGCGCATTGGAGCGGAAGGTGTCGACAAAATGGTCCGCAATCACCGGCAGCATGATGGCTGCCATCAGAAGCTGACGCACAAAGATGATCTGGGGCACTGAAAAGCGGTCGCCCAACAGCTTGATGATGAGCACCATGACCGAGAACAAGACCGTTGCCGCGAGCACAAGGGCCGCACCCTTATTGCCGTTCGACATGACCTGAAGCTGTCGCGGAACGAACCGCTGAAGAAAACTGGCTTGGCTGGAGGGTGTCGACACAAAGATGGCCTTTCTACCTTCCTGTGTCTGCCTCTCAAGCCGTTGC
>JBCBXA010000106.1:0-9348 GCA_039816825.1 Pseudomonadota bacterium
GAGATCGCCTATGCGGTGGGCAAGGACCCCTTGGATGTCCGCAAAGCGAATTTTTACGGCACCAGTGATCGCAACATAACGCCCTACCACCAGACGATCACCGACAACATTATTGGCCGTGTCGTCGACCAGCTTGAAATGGATTGCGATTACTGGTGCCGTAAAAATTCGCTTTGCGGACATCCAAGGGGTCCTTGCCCACCGCATAGGCGATCTCTTCAACCATGCGCTCGGCAACGATCAGGCCTTGGGGGCCGCCGAAACCGCGGAAGGCCGTGTTCGACACCGTATGTGTACGCCGAGGTTCAGATCGCAGCTCGACGGCGGGGTAGTGATAGCAATTGTCGGCATGGAACAGGGCGCGGTCTGTAACCGGTCCAGACAAGTCCGCCGAAAAACCGCACCGCGCTGCAATTGTGGCGTCCACCGCCTGGATCAGGCCTTCCTCATCGAAAGCGACGGAATAGTCAGCAACAAAGTCATGGCGCTTACCGGTGGCGATCATGTCGTCGTCCCTGTCCGGCCGTATCTTGACCGGTCTCTTCAAACGGTCAGCGGCGATCGCTGCGACCACGGCGAACAGGTTGGACTGCGTTTCTTTGCCTCCAAAAGCTCCACCCATGCGACGCACCTCAACGCGGACGTCTCCCATGACGCGGCCCAGGCAGTGAGCCACCATGTGCTGCACTTCTGTGGGGTGCTGCGTCGATGAGTGGATAAGCAGGTCGCCATCCTCTCCGGGGACGGCGTAGGCGATATGACCCTCAAGGTAGAAGTGGTCTTGCCCCCCGATCACCATGCGCCCGCCAATCTTCTGATCGGCGGCCTGAAGGGTGGCCGCTGGCTCGCCCCGCTTGAGCCGCATCGCCGGCCAGACCAAATCCATACTGGCTTCGCGTGCAGCTTCGACCGTGAGGTGATGCGGCAACGGATCATACTTCACTTCGGCCAGATCGGCTGCGAGCCGCGCCTGAGCGCGTGTTTCGGCAATCACGGCGAAAATGGGCTGCCCGTGAAACATGATGTCGTGCTCCGCAAACACCGGATCATCACCAGTACCAGTAGGGCTCACATCATTATGGTCGCCCAGATCAGCTGCGGTCAAAACCGCCACAACACCAGACGCCGCGTGCACGGCCTCCAGATCAAGGCTTGAAATCCGGCCATGGGCAATGGTCGAGAGACCGAGATAGGCATGGGCTGTGCCTGCAACCTCCGGCAGATCATCAAGGTAACGTGCGCTGCCCGCCACATGCAGGTGCGCGCTTTCGTGGGCTGAGGATTTGCAGGGTGCCTCGAGCTTTCTGTTGTCGCTCTCGGCCAGCCGCGCCATATCGGGATGCTGGTTCATTCCGCAGCCTCCAGAGTGGCGAGACCTGGCAGTCGGCACGGTGCGACAGCCTCCGCGCCATGCTCAAGCCAGAAGCGGTAGAGCAGATTCTGAGCGGTCTTCATGCGATAGGCTGCAGTGGCGCGCACATCGGTCAGCGGCTGAAAATCCTTTGGCATGACCTCCATCGCGGCGCGGACCGTGTCTTCACTCCAGCCGCCCTCCAAAAGCACGCGCTCTGCATGGCGCGCTCGAGCCGGCGTTCCGGCCATGCCACCATAGGCAAGCCTGGCTGTTTTTACGGCATTGCCGTCAAGCTCAATGTGGAACGCACCACAAACGGCCGAGATGTCCTCATCCCTGCGCTTCGAGATCTTGTAGCAGGCATTGATGCTGTCGGGTGTCGGCAGGTAGATTTCGATGGCCTCAACAAACTCCCCTGCCTGCCGATCCTGTTTGCCATACTCGATAAAGAAATCCTCCAGAGGGACCTGCCGTGACCCTTCGGCGCTGCGAAGAATGACGTACCCGCCAAGAGCGATGAAGCCCGGCGGCGTGTCTCCAATGGGTGAGCCATTGGCTATGTTGCCCCCAATCGTGCCCATGTTGCGAACTTGATCGCCACCGATGCGCCACCATAGCTCGGAAAGATGCGGCATATGCTCGTCAATCACCGGCAGCATGTCGGTGTAGGTTACCCGAGCGCCAATACGCAGACGGCCATTGCGAACCGCGATGGTTTCCAGAGCCTCCACACCGTGCAGGAAGATCGCAGGCGCGATCGGCCGCTTGTGCTTTGTGACCCAAAGCCCAACATCGGTAGAGCCGGAAACAATCGTGGCCTCTGGTGCGGCGTGCAGATGTCGGCAGAGGCTGTCCACATCGGCCGGCACAACAAAAGGTTCGCTGCCAGAACCCACCAGGTCCCTCTTGTCCTGCGACCATGTCTTCAGTTGAGCCTCCACCGCAGCACGCTCAGCTGCCAGCAGATCCATTCTCGGATCGTGGCGCACGGCCATGGCAGCCCGGACAATCGGCGCGTAGCCGGTGCAGCGGCATAAATTTCCCTGAAGCGCGCGCTCAACATCCTGCGTTGAGTAGTCGGTGGTTCGCATCCAGAGCGCCAGCAAACTCATGACGATGCCGGGCGTGCAGAATCCACACTGGGACCCGTGGTGTTCCACCATGGCTTGCTGAACCGGGTGCAACTGTCCCCCGGCAGACAAATGCTCCACTGTCATGACATGACAGCCATCAAGGCTCGGCAGAAAACGGATGCAGGCGTTCACACCCTCATAGCTGAGGATGCCTTGCTTCAGCCGCCCAACCAACACGGTGCAGGCGCCACAATCACCCTCGGCGCATCCTTCCTTTGTGCCCACAAGGCGCCTGTTCAGACGCAGCCAATCAAGAAGAGTGGTCGTGGCGTTGGCATCAGGGACCTCAACAGCCTGACCGTTGAGCCGAAAGCGGATGGATGAGCGTGCGCCGATGTTTTGAAACTGCATAATGGAATCTTCCCAATAACGGCGACCATGTCGAGGGTTTTCTTGCCGCAATTTATGGCAGCAGCAGGAGGCACTGGCCCACCGCATTGTCATCGTGCCATGCTTCGGCCAAAAGCCTGTCATGAACATGACGAGCCATGCCGGTCTTGAACTGCGCGCCGAAGGTCTTTCCAAGAGCCTTGGCAGCAGTCATCTGTTTGAAGGTGTGACGTTCACCGTGAAAGCTGGTGGACTATTGGTGGTCAGAGGGACCAATGGGAGCGGCAAGACGACTTTGCTGCGCATGATCGCCGGTCTGCTGGATGCTGATGAAGGCGTGGTTCAGTTCAATCAAGCTGAGAGCAGCCTGAAAGCAATCGATCTTGATGCAGCTATTCATTATTTTGGGCACCACAACGCACTCAAAACCGACCAGAGTGTGAGAGCCAACCTCGTTTTCTGGCGCGACTTCCTCGGTGGCACTGGCGATCTAAACGAAGCTGCGACACGGCTTGATATCGCACACCTTCTGGATTTGCCGGTGGCAGCGCTTTCGGCGGGTCAGAAGCGGCGCGCCGGATTCACGCGACTGCTGCTGGCTCACAGGCCGGTCTGGCTCCTTGATGAACCCACCAGCGCCCTCGACCAGACGTCCACCGGAATCATGGAGGGGTTGGTAAGCCAGCATTTGCAAGCTGGTGGCTTGGCTGTGGCAGCCACGCACCTGCCCTTCCTTGACGACCAGGCAACGACGCTGGAACTTTCCAGTTTTTCAGCCGGATCACCCGATAGCGATCCGTCGGCTGGAGATGGGTGGTGAAACTCTGGATCCTGGTTCGACGTGAGTTGGCTTTGGCCTTTGGCCGGAGCGCCAATGTGGCGCTGCCGCTCGTGTTCTTCCTGTCACTGGTGATCCTCTTTCCGTTTGGCATTGGCCCCGATCCGCAAACACTGAGCCTTGTTGGGCCAGCTGTGCTCTGGGCAGGACCGCTGCTGGGCACACTCCTGGCGCTGGACTCGACTTTTCAGCCGGACGTTGAAGATGGAACGCTTGAGGTTCTGATGACGGGCTCGACGCCCTTGGAAGTGGTGGTCCTGGGCAAGGCACTTGCGGTTTGGGTGGGCACCGCCTTGCCCCTGGTGATCGTGGCACCGATTTTTGGGATGATGCTGAGCATGGAAACAACTGCGCTGACAGGAACGTTTCTTTCGCTTCTGGCGGGTACGCCGGCGCTGGCTCTGTTCGGCACAATCGGAGCAGCGGTGACAGCTCCGCTGCGGCGCTCCGGGATGCTGTTGTCAGTGATCATTCTTCCCCTTCTGGTGCCTACGCTTATTTTCGGTGTTGGTGCCGCCGCAGGTTATGGAGATGCGGCCCTACCCTTCCGCGCTCCGTTCCTGCTGCTCTGCGCTTTGTCGCTCTTCGCAGCTGTTCTGGCACCGATTGCCGGAGCCGCTGCCATCCGGGCGTTGCGTTAGACGCGTCACTCAACGGTATGGAGCGACATCACGTCCGCATGATCAACCTCTTGGAGGCCGGGTTTATATGGACCATCTTGGGTGGGGCTGATAGCTGACGGAGCGACATGAGCAACTGGTTTCAAAATCTGGCCAATCCGACGCGCTTCATGGCGCTGTCCGACAAGCTGCTGCCAACATTTGCCTTGCTTGGCTCGGCGCTTCTGGCCGTGGGTCTTTATCAGAGCTTCTTTGTGGCCCCCGCGGACTATCAGCAGGGAGAGACGGTGCGGATCATGTTTATCCACGTGCCCGCCGCCTGGATCGCCATGTTCTGCTATGCGCTCATGACCGCCTCAGCCATCGGCACTCTGGTGTGGCGTCATCCCATGGCCGACGTTTCGGCCCGGGCAGCTGCACCCATCGGCGCTGTATTCACAGCTCTCGCACTGATCACCGGCTCGTTGTGGGGCAAGCCGATGTGGGGAACATGGTGGGTTTGGGATGCGAGGCTGACCTCGGTGCTCGTGTTGCTGATTATCTATCTGGGCCTGATCGCCCTGTGGCGGGCGTTCGATGACCCGGCTCGATCAGCCCGGCCTGCGGCCATCGTCATTCTGGTGGGGTCCATCAATCTGCCGATCATCAAATTTTCCGTGGACTGGTGGAACACGCTGCACCAGCCGGCCAGTGTATTCCGCATGGATGGTCCGACGATCCATCCGGACCTGCTTTGGCCCTTAATGATCATGGCCTTAGCGATCACATTCATCTTTCTGAGTCTCCACTTGCTCGCCATGCGCAATGAGGTTCTGGCGAGGCGTGTCAGGCGGCTGGAGCAAAGAGCAGCGGCACGTGGGCCAACCAGCCGCTCGCAAAACGACACCAGAGTGCACGCCTGATGTTGGGGGAGTTCAGCAGTTTCATCGTGTGGTCCTACGCGATCTTCTTTGCAGCGCTGGCACTGCTTGCGATCTGGCTCATTGTCCAAAACCGACTGGTTAAGCGCAGACTGTCGAACCTGCAGCAAGATCAGCCTGACGGGCGATAGGCCATGTCTCGGAAGTTCATCATAGCCCTACCACTGGCCGTGTTCATGGCGCTTGTTGGCATCTTTGCGGTTCAATTAATGCGGGGCGGCGCAAGCGACGAAATACCCTCGGCACTGATTGGTCAGCCGATACCGCCCCTCGAGCTTGAAGCCGTATCCGGACAGACATCAGAAGTCCTGTCGACAGGATTTCTTGAAACCCTACCCCCCGAAGTCGATGTCGTTGCCTTGAACGTGTTTGCAAGCTGGTGCGTGCCGTGCCGCGTCGAGCATCCGCAAATCGAAGCCATCGCCGCATTGGATAATGTGGTCGTCGTGGGTCTCAATTACAAAGACAAGCCGGAAGACGCTGTCGCCTTTCTAGCCGAACTGGGAAATCCGTATGCCGCCATAGGGGGAGACCCGGAAGGTCGTGTCGCTCTTGATTACGGCGTCTACGGTGTTCCGGAGACCTTCCTGATCGACCGGCAGGGGGTTGTGCGAGCACGCTACGCTTTCCCCATCCTTCCCAGCCATCTTATTGAGCAGGTGCAGCCCGCAATCCAGAGGATCGCGGGCGCTTCTTAGCTCTTAGAGAGCGGCCTTAAGGGCGTCGACCAGATCAGTCTTTTCCCAGCTGAAGCCGCCATCAGCATCCGGCTGCCGTCCGAAGTGGCCGTAGGCGGCCGTGCGGGCGTAGATTGGCTTGTTCAGGTCCAGATGCTTGCGAATACCAGTTGGAGTGAGATCCATCGCCTTTGCAACGGCTGCTTCCAGTTCCGCTTCGGACACTTGGCCCTGGCCGCCCATGTCGCAATAGATGGACAGTGGGCGTGCAACGCCGATCGCGTAGCTCAACTGAATGTTACACCAGTCCGCAATACCGGCAGCCACCACGTTTTTGGCGAGGTAACGTGCGGCGTAGGCTGCAGAACGGTCCACCTTAGTGGAATCCTTGCCGGAAAACGCTCCGCCACCATGGGGTGCGTAGCCGCCATAGGTATCGACAATGATCTTGCGACCCGTCAGACCGGCATCACCGTCCGGGCCGCCGATAACGAACTTGCCGGTTGGGTTCACGTGCCAAGCTGTGTCGGCTGAGATCCAGCCCTCGGGCAGAACTTCGCGAATGTAAGGCTCGACCACAGCGCGCACATCGGCGCTTTCCATGCTCTCGTCTGTGTGTTGGGTCGACAGCACGATGGAGGTCACGCCCACCGGTTTGCCGTTCTCATACTTGACCGTGACCTGGCTTTTGGCATCCGGACCAAGCTTGGGCTCGGTGCCGTTTTTGCGCACCTCAGCCAGTCGCCGCAGGATTTCGTGGCTGTAGTAGATGGGAGCAGGCATCAGCGCATCGGTGTCGCGACAGGCGTAACCAAACATGATGCCCTGGTCGCCAGCGCCCTCACCATCGGCATCAGATGCATCGTCGACACCTTGAGCAATATGCGCCGATTGAGCATGGAGCAGAACATCAACATCGGCATGCTTCCAGTGGAAGCCATCCTGCTCATATCCGATGTCCTTGATCGCGGCGCGCGCCAGCTCTTCAACTTTTTCGTGGGTTACGTTGTCCGAGCCGCGCACTTCGCCTGCGATGACGACCTTGTTGGTGGTGGTTAGCGTTTCCGCAGCGACACGCACCTGCCAGGGGTCGGCTCCTTCATCCAGCGCCGCGCCGAAATAGGCATCCACGATTTCATCGGAGATGCGATCGCACACCTTGTCGGGGTGACCCTCGGAAACAGATTCAGACGTAAACAGATATTCTTTGCGAGCCATCACGCGTCCCCTTTTCAACTCGGGGCGTTTTACGCCTCAATATAAGGATTTCAACATATAAAGCGCGTGTGATGCACCGTCGAACAACCGCGAGCCCCATCGTTGCCCAAAAGACGCTCTTAGCCATCGCCCTGAACTTGCCAGTGCAGCGGAAAGCCCGGATCGAACACGATGACGGGCCCGGCGTCCGTCTTGATAGCCTTGGGATACTCAACGGCGCTTTCGGATCGCACCAGAGTGATGAGATCGTCATTCGGCTCCAAACCATAAGCAGCCGGGCCATGCAGGCTTGAGAAGCCCTCAAGCCTGTCGAGAGCATCTTCCTGCTCAAACACATGGGCCAGGCAGGCCATCGTGTTCGTGGCGGTAAAGACACCAGCGCAGCCGCAGGCACACTCTTTGGCGTCGGTCGGATGAGGGGCGGAGTCTGTCCCCAGAAAATAGCGCGGATCGCCACTCGTTGCGGCTTTACGAAGAGCCTGCCGATGCTCCTCGCGCTTGGCCACGGGCAAACAGTAATAGTGCGGTCTGATGCCCCCAACCAGTAGATGATTGCGATTGATGATGAGATGGTGGGTGGTGATAGAGCCACAGAGATTTTGCTCAGCCGCCGCGATATAGTCCACACCATCCTTTGTGGTGACATGCTCCATCGTGACTTTGAGCTCAGGAACGCGCTGCCGAATATCCTCGAGCTTGGTGTCTATGAAGACCTTCTCACGGTCAAAGATGTCGACCTCGTGGTCTGTCACTTCGCCATGCACACACAGGCGAAGACCGATGTCGGCCATCGTCTCCAACACGGGCATCACTTTATCAAAGTCGCGAACGCCCGACTGTGAGTTGGTTGTGGCTCCCGCCGGATAGAGTTTGACTGCGCGAATCAAACCGTCGCCTGCGGCGGCGCGGACATCTTCAGGATCCGTCTCTTCTGTCAGGTAGAGGGTCATCAGCGGCTCGAACAGATCGCCACGTTCCTGTGTGCTCGCCGCCCGCATGATCCGCTCACGATAGGCCACAGCGTCAGAACCCGTCACCACTGGCGGCACCAGATTGGGCATGATGATGGCGCGCCCAAAATGGCGTGTGGTCTCGCCCACAATTCCCTCCAGCATGGCGCCATCTCGCAAATGCAGGTGCCAGTCGTCGGGGCGTCGGATCGTCAATATCTCAGTCATGGCTCGTCATAGCCATCTCACACTGCCAGCGGAAGCCATCTCGCAACATTCGGAAACAATGATGAAGGGTCTGCACCCCACCACTGCGGCAAAGGGCTAACATGCCAGCACTTGTGGGGTTTCAAACACCATGTAAGAATTCTTCCAGAGTAGACCTTTGGGAGGAGGAACACATGGCGACTGTGTCGATGACGGTGAACGGCAGAGCCGTAAGCCACGACGTGGAAGACTGCACATTGCTGGTCAGCTACATCCGCGAAACGCTTGGGCAAACCGGGACGCATGTGGGCTGCGACACATCGCAGTGCGGTGCTTGCGTTGTCCATGTCGATGGCAAGGCGGTGAAGAGCTGCACCATGCTGGCCGCCCAGGCCAGCGGCTCTGATGTGACCACCATCGAAGGCCTGGCCGGCGATATTGATTTGCACCCGGTCCAGGCGGCGTTCCGTGAGCATCATGGTCTGCAGTGCGGTTTCTGCACACCCGGCATGATCATGGCGGCCACCAAAATGATCGAGAAACACGGTGCCGCTCTGGATGAAGCGCTCATCCGCAAAGAGCTCGAGGGCAATATCTGCCGCTGCACGGGCTACCATAACATCGTCAAAGCCATTCAGGCCGCGGCCCACGAAATGGCCGGTGCGGCCAAAGTGGCCGCTGAGTAGCGTGTCACTCTCCACGGCAGCGCGCCCGCAAGTAACCAGTGGAGAGCTGGCGCAGCGCCTACATCAATAGCCAACCTTCGGGAGGAAGATCATGGCGAAGAAAGACGGAATCGGTGCGCGGGTCCTGCGCCAGGAAGATAAGCGTTTCATCACCGGCGCAGGCCGCTATACGGACGATATCGTTCTTGCTGATCAGGCTTATGCAGCCTTTGTGCGCAGCCCCCATGCCTATGCGAAAGTGAATGCCATCGACGCAAGCGCAGCCAAGGCCATGCCTGGCGTGATCGATGTGCTGACCGGCGATCAGCTGGTGGCCGACGGGATCGGGAACATCATTTGTGGTTGGGCCGTCAGTTCTAAAGACGGAACACCCATGGGCATGGGCCAATACCGCGCCCTGGAGCCAGAGACAGCA
>JBCBXA010000107.1:0-9330 GCA_039816825.1 Pseudomonadota bacterium
CTGATGATAGCCGTCACGTCTGGCGACGCTCAACGGTCATGGGCAAGCCACCACCCGGTTTCAGTGTCAGGTGACAAACCGGCTCAACGTTGTGTCCCTGCGCCACTCTAAACTGCAGATGCCGGGCAAAGACCGCCAGGCACAGAACGGACTCAGTGATGCCGAACGAAACGCCCGCACAGATACGTGGCCCCATGGCAAACGGAATATAGCTGAACGGGGTGGCGCTTTTCCCGACGAAACGGTCTGGGACAAAGGCGTCGGGCTGGTCCCAAAGCTCGGGGTTGCGATGGAGCAGCCACGGAACCACACCCACCAGCGATTTGGCTGGTATGGATATGTCTTCAATCTGATCGTCTGAAACCGCTTGGCGCAATAAAAACGGCACTGGGGGATAGAGTCGTAGTGTTTCGTCGATCACCGCACGCGCAAACGTCAGCTTGGGCACGTCTTCCAAGGTCGGCTGCCTGTTGCCCAGTACGGTCTCGAGTTCGGCGTGCAATCGGGCCTCTGAGGCAGCGTCCGCCGACAACAGATAATGCGCCCACGCCAGCGTTGTGGCCGTGGTTTCGTAACCGGCCATGAACAGTGTGGCAGCTTCGTTGACGATGGCGTCGCGGGTGAGGGGCTCACCATCCGGTGTGCGGGCATCGAGCAGCATGTGGATCATGGAGCGGTCATCGCCTTCGCTATGGCGCTGCGACACGTCCTCAATGATCTTGCTGATGGTTCCACGCACCGCGTTCGTTGCCCTGCGCAGGGCAAATCCGCGGAACACCGGAAGTCCATTGTCGATGCCCAGAAAGTAAGGAAGGTTCACCACATCGATGTGCTTCTGATATGCGGCGAAACCATCGATGATCTTCTGCGCGTCTTCCCGCGGCAGGTTCCGCCCAAACACGGTTCGGCAGATGATGGTTGCTGTCAGCCGCGCCGATATGTCCACCATGTCAACAGATCGACCTTCGGGCGTTGCCGTCAGTTCGTCCACCATCTCTTGGGCCGTTTCCACCATCGTGTCGGCGAAGAGGTGCAGGTTCTTGTTGTGAATGATAGGTGAGACCAGCGGGCGGCGGATGGCCCATGTCGGACCGTCGGAAATGAAAAGACCGTCGCCGAGCAACAGTTCCAGAGCCCTGCGCATCTGCGGGCTCTTTGGCTCGTAATTCTTATGGTTCTTCAGAAGGATGTGCCGAACCAGGTCCGGTCGGTTTGCAACGTAGATTTTCCGGCCCAGAATCTTGGTTGCAACGAAATCGGCAGAATAACTCTCTTCATTGAAGATTGTGAGCAGGTTCTTGCGCGCTGAACTGACGACGTGCCGAATGCCTTTACGAACCTCGGTTGGTCGCGGCCTGTAGGGTGTGAAGGGTTCGGCGATGGCCATGTTTAGCGGCTGAGCTCGTTATGGGCTGCGTTCAAGTCAGCATACCATTTGCCAGATTTCTTGATGGTCCGCACCAGGGTGTCATAATCCACATGGACGATGCCAAAGCGCATCTTATAGCCCTCCGCCCACTCATAATTGTCCATAAGAGACCATGCGAAGTAGCCGCGCATCGGAATTCCGGAGGCCGTGATGTCGGCCAGTTCGTGCAGATGTTCGGCCAGATAGTCGAGGCGCGGCTGATCATCCACTTCGCCATCCGGTCCGGGGCCCATATTGTAGGAGGCGCCGTTCTCAGTGATGTAGCATGGCGGCATGTTCTGATATCGGTCATAGACCTGTCTCAACAGATGACCCATGCCCTCCGACTTGATCTCCCAGCCAATATCGGTGCGCACATTCGAAGTCGTGGACGGAACCGCGATCACCGCTGGGTATTGTGCGCTTGGCGACGGGTCATGCCTCACTGTATTGGGGAAGTAGTAGTTGAAGCCCCACCAATCGAGTGGCTGATGGATGACTTCAAGATCTCCGCCTTCAACGTTCAGCCTGTCTCCGACGGCCTCGAAGAAGTCGTCTTCATAGGTGCCGGCGAAGATGGGTGAGAAGAACACGCCATTGTCGAACTGGAAGCTGCGTTCGGCCGCTGCGATATCGTCAGGACTGTCGGAAGCCGCGTAAGTGGACACAGCGTTTAGCACGATGCCCATCGGGATATCAGCGCGTTCCGCCCGCGCTGCCAGCACCGATTTGCCGTGGGCCAAGTTGGTCACATGCGCGGCTGCCAGGGCAGCGTCCAGAGACTGTTCGCCAGGCGCATGTTTGCCGTTGAGATGACCGTGATAGACCGAGCACCATGGCTCATTGAATGTGCAAAGAGCGTCGATCCGGTCGCCAAGGGCTTTGACGATGATGGACGTATAGTCAGCGAAAGCGTCCGCGGTGTTGCGGTCCGTCCAGCCGCCATGGGCCATTAACGCAAGGGGCAGGTCCCAGTGATAGAGAGTTGGGAAGGCTTTCATTCCGCGGGCAAGAATGCCATCGATCAACCGGTCGTAGAAATCGAGGCCAGGCTGGTTCACTGGTCCGCGCCCGGTCGGTTGAATGCGCGGCCACGCGATGGAGAACCGGTAGGCGTCGACATTGAGTGACGCCATCATGTCGAGATCGGCTTCCCAACGATGGTAGTGGTCGCACGCAACATTGCCGGTATCGCCTTGATAGACGCGGCCTGGCATGTGGCTGAACGCATCCCAAATCGATGGGCCGCGCCCGTCTTCCTGAACTGCGCCTTCAATCTGATAGGCCGCCGTTGCCACACCAAATGTGAAATCGGCCGGGAAGCGCTGGGCGAGGGTTTGCGGGTCTTGTGTGCGGGACGTCATGAGAGATCCATATGAGTGCGCATTGCGCTGACGACATCGTTCAGGTTGGCTGATCCGCCAAGGTCGCCGGTGAGAACGGACCCGTCGGCAAGCAGTTTTCCGACGCCGTCTTCAATTCGGCGCGCGGCTTTGGCTAGTGGAGCAGCGGAGTGACGGTCGGCCAGCCAGTCGAGCATCATGGCGGCGGACAGAATCATCGCCAGCGGATTGGCTAGGCCTTTGCCCGCGATGTCCGGCGCGCTGCCGTGGCAGGGCTGGAACACCGCATGATCGTCGCCGATATCGGCCGATGGCGCGAGGCCGAGTGAGCCCATCAGCGCGGCGCCGAGGTCAGAGAGAATGTCGCCAAACATGTTCTCGGTGACCATGACGTCCCAGGCGCGGGGCTTCTGCACCATCCACATGGCCATGGCATCGACATAAGCCGTGTCGGTCGCGATATCGGGAAAGGCCTTGGCCCGCTCCTCGAAGATGGAGCGGAAGAATGCGAAGGAGCGGAACACATTCGCTTTGTCGACACACGTCAATCGACCGGGTCGACCCAGACGCGCGGCGCGTTGTTGGGCGAGTTTGAAAGAGAAGTCGAAAAGCTTTTCCGACGTGGCCCGTGTGATGCGCATGGTCTCCGTGGCATCATCTTCAGTGACGACACCTTCGTGCATGTGGGCAAACAGACCCTCGGTGGATTCGCGTATGAGCACAAAGTCTACATCCTGAAGCCTGTCATCATTCCACGACGAGGAGAGGGGTGTGGGTTGCCCGGGCCATATCTTCACCGGGCGGACGCCGGCGTACAGGTTAAGCTCGAACCGAATGTCGATCTGCGGTGTGAGTTCTGTCCCGTCGGGCTTGCGCACATCCGGCAAGCCCATTGCTGAAAGCAGGATCGCGTCCGCCGCCCGCGCCCGCTCTATTGATGAATCTGGAAGGGCGTCGCCGGTCTGGGCGTAGTGAGCTGCGCCGGCATCCAGGCTTTCAAACTTTAGCGCAAAGCTGCCGTCCTCTGTGGCCAGATCGTTGAGCAGTTGCACGGTTGGCGCCATTATTTCAGGGCCGATACCGTCGCCCTCAAACACAGCGATATTGAAGCTATTCATTTTTTGAGACTGACCTCAGAGACGAGTTTGGCCCGCAATGCCATACGGTACATCACTATTCCAGTGCCGCTCGCTGAAACCTGCGCGCTTAGCAATGAACTGCCGTCGCTTTCGGGTTTGCGGTCTGGGCTGGCTTTGCTATAGGGGCGCCCAACCGAAGCGCTGGATGCATTTGGCGGTTCGACAATATGCGGATGTGGTGGAATTGGTAGACACGCCAGATTTAGGTTCTGGTGCCGCGAGGCGTGAAGGTTCAAGTCCTTTCATCCGCACCAACAATTCAACAAGAAGGTCCGGCCTGCGGTGGGCATAGCCCAACCGAACCGAAGGACCGGATGGCTGGCGAACCGCCAGAGCAAATGAACGGAACGCATGATGCAGGTTACCGAACAACTCAATGATGGCCTGAAGCGCGAGATTGCCATCTCGATCCCGAAGGAAGACCTCGAGACACGGCTGTCCGAGCGCCTGGAAGAGATGAAGGGTCGTGCGCAGATAAAGGGTTTCCGGCCCGGCAAAGTGCCGATGAGCCATCTGCGCAAAATGTATGGCAAGGCTGCCATGAGCGAGATCGTGAATGAGCTGATCACCGCGACGCCAGAAAACGTGCTTCGTGATCGTTCTGAAAAGTCGGCGACCCGCCCAGACATCGACATGACCGAAGACGAAGCGGAAGCTGGCGAAATCCTCGACGGCAAGCGCGACTTCGACTTCGTGATCAAATACGAAGTCATGCCCGACTTTGAAGTTGCGGCCTATGACGGCATCAAGATCACGCGCCCGGTCGTCGATATCGAAGAGGACGAAGTCAATGCACAGGTCGAGCGCATTGCCGAAAGCGCCCGTGAATATTCTGAGAAAAAGGGCAAAGCCGCGAAGGGCGACCGCGTCACGCTCGACTTCCTTGGCAAGGTCGATGGCGAAGCCTTCGATGGCGGTGCGGCCGAAGACCACAAGCTGGTGTTGGGCTCCGGTACATTCATCCCTGGCTTCGAAGATCAGCTTGTTGGCATGAAGGCTGATGAAACCGGCGTGGTAAAAGTCACCTTCCCAGAAGACTATCAAGCAGAGAACCTCGCTGGCAAAGACGCCGAGTTCGACGTGACGATCAAGATGGTCGAAAAGCCTGGCGATCTGGAGATCAACGACGAACTGGCTGAAAAGCTGGGTCTCGAGAGCGCGGACCGCCTTCGCGAGATCGTTCGCGATCAGCTGACCAATCAATATGGCGGCATGACCCGCCAGAAGGTGAAGCGTCAGTTGCTGGACGAACTCGACAAAACTTACTCTTTCGAACTGCCCGAGAAGCTGGTCGAGCAGGAGTTTGGCAATATTTGGACGCAAGTGACCCGCGATCTGGAGAGTGCTGACAAGACATTCGAGGATGAGGACACGACGGAGGAAGAGGCTCGCACCGAATATCGTGCTCTGGCCGAGCGCCGCGTCCGCCTTGGCCTCGTGATGAGCCGGATTGGCGAGTCCGAAGAGATTGAGGTGTCTGAGGAAGAGATGCAGCGCGCGCTCTACGCGCAGATGCAGCAGTACCCGGGCCAGGAAAAGGCGATCATGGAGTTCTATCAGCAGAACCCGGAAGCCGTTGCCACACTGCGTGCTCCGATCTTTGAAGACAAAGTCGTCGATCACATTCTTGAAAAGGCCGACGTGACGGATGAGACCGTCACCAAAGAAGAGCTCATGAAGGACGACGAGGACGAATAGTTCTCGTAAAAGCCTGTAAATATGAAGGCCGTCTCCCCAGGGAGGCGGCCTTTCTTTTTGGGTTTCTGCGGCATTGTCAGCCGGGGTTTAACGTTCTCTGTGGCTCGCCTATCTATGATCTCTGCACCGACTCGCATCGGAACCGATTCGTTTGCAGCGTGTGATCCAGCCCGCTGCACCCCCGACAGGATAGATTGATATGCGCGACCCCGTTGAAACCTATATGAACCTCGTGCCGATGGTGGTTGAACAGACCAATCGCGGTGAGCGGTCCTACGACATTTTTTCGAGGCTTCTCAAAGAGCGGATCATCTTCGTGACCGGCCAGGTGGAAGACGGAATGTCTACTCTGGTTTGTGCGCAGTTGCTGTTTCTGGAAGCCGAGAACCCGAAGAAAGAGATTTCGCTCTACATCAACTCGCCGGGCGGCGTGGTGACATCTGGCCTGGCCATGTACGACACAATGCAGTTTATCAAGCCTCCGGTGTCGACGCTTTGCACGGGGCAGGCAGCCTCCATGGGGTCTCTTCTTCTTTGCGCAGGCGATAAGGACATGCGCTTCTCATTGCCCAACAGCCAGATCATGGTCCACCAGCCATCCGGTGGATATCAGGGGCAGGCGACTGACATCATGCTTCACGCCCAGAACACGGAGCGGCTAAAGCGTCGTCTCAACGAGATTTATGTGCACCACACCGGCAACGATTATGAGACAGTCGAAGCGTCGTTGGAGCGTGACAATTTTATGGACGCTGAAAAGGCCAAGGAGTGGGGGCTGATTGATGACGTGATCACCTCTCGCTCGGCGATGGAAGATGCGGCGTCTGACACCGGGTCTGAATAAGGATTTGATCGAGAAGGGCGTGCGGCATGCCAGCGCATTTTGTGCGCCCTTTCTGATCACGAAATAGCGTTTGCTATCAGACTGATGCGCCCACTTAACGGCTTATTGGTCTTTCATTTCTACCGTGAGTCGCGACCTGACAGGCCACAACGCTAAACAATTGCGGTGAGGTCGAGGCCGCTGGCTGATGCCCGGAGTTGCGTTTGGGCGTCAAACACTTAATTTCTGGGCGTGGCGCCCGTGCGGTGCCGATTCAAAGCGGGTGCGAACGATGAGCAAGGTTAGCGGCAATACGGGCGGTTCCGGCGGCGACGGCAAGAACACTCTTTACTGCTCCTTCTGCGGCAAGAGTCAGCACGAGGTTCGCAAGCTGATTGCTGGCCCAACAGTCTTCATCTGCGATGAATGCGTTGAGCTTTGCATGGACATCATCCGCGAGGAAAACAAATCCTCCATGGTGAAGAGCCATGAGGGCGTTCCAACCCCTCAAGAGATCATGGAAGTGCTGGACGATTACGTGATCGGCCAGTCCTACGCGAAACGCGTGCTCTCTGTGGCCGTGCACAACCACTATAAGCGCCTCAACCACGCCTCGAAGAACCCGGACATCGAACTGGCCAAGTCCAACATTCTGGTGATTGGCCCGACAGGCTGCGGCAAGACCTATCTCGCTCAGACACTGGCGCGCATCATCGATGTTCCGTTTACTATGGCCGACGCCACGACCCTGACTGAAGCGGGCTATGTGGGTGAGGATGTTGAGAATATCATTCTGAAGCTGCTGCAGAGCGCCGACTACAATGTCGACCGCGCCCAGCGCGGCATCGTCTACATCGATGAAGTCGACAAGATTTCACGCAAATCCGACAACCCGTCCATCACGCGCGATGTGTCGGGCGAGGGCGTGCAGCAAGCGCTTCTGAAGATCATGGAAGGCACGGTCGCTTCCGTACCACCGCAGGGCGGTCGCAAACATCCGCAGCAGGAGTTTCTGCAGGTGGACACGACCAACATACTGTTCATGTGCTCCGGTGCCTTCGCGGGACTGGACAAAATCATCTCCGAGCGCGGCAAGACAACGTCCATCGGCTTTGGGGCTCAGGTTGCTGACCCTGAAGAGCGCGGCACGGGCGAATTGTTCCGGAAAGTTGAACCCGAGGATCTTCTGAAGTTTGGTCTGATTCCCGAATTTGTCGGCCGTTTGCCAGTGGTCGCAACACTGGAAGATCTCGACGAGGATGCGCTGATCTGTATTTTGTCCGAGCCCAAGAATGCTCTGGTGAAGCAGTATCAGCAGCTCTTCCAGATGGAAGAAGTAGATCTGACCTTCAATGAGGACGCCTTGCGTGCGGTAGCCCGCAAGGCCATCGAGCGCCGGACCGGCGCGCGTGGCCTGCGTTCCATCATGGAGAACATCCTCCTCGAAACCATGTTCGAACTTCCAGGTTTGGAAGGTGTTCGCGAGGTTGTGATCTCCGAAGAGGTGGTTTCCGGAAACACGCGTCCGCTCTACATTTATGAAGAGCGCCAGGACGAAGCGGAAAGCGCTCCTGCCAGCGCCTGATCCGCCCGTGGCCTCAAGGGACAGTGACACAGTCATACCTTCAGGCCGCTTGTTGAAGTGCGTAGTGGATGGCCCCACTTAATGGGGGTTGTTGAGGCGCGAATCTCCATAATTGAGATAGCGCCGCCTGTTGGCTGTCGTTGCCACTTGGTTTGGGACGCGCGCTAGCGGGAATTTCGGCGCGCCGCGGTCGGTGCGCTCGAGCCAAAGGATGTTTTATGACCGATTCAACTTTGAATCCGACCGGTGTTTTTCCAGTTCTGCCGCTCCGGGATATCGTTGTCTTCCCGCATATGATCGTGCCGCTTTTTGTAGGGCGCGAGAAGAGCATTGCCGCGCTGGAAGACGTTATGGGTGGCGACAAGCAGCTTCTGCTTGTGACCCAGAAGAATGCAGCGGATGATGATCCTGCGCCTGACGCCATGTACGATGTCGGCACGCTGGCGCGCGTTCTGCAATTGCTGAAACTGCCGGACGGTACCGTCAAAGTTCTCGTCGAGGGCGGTGAGCGCGCCCGCGTGGAGCACTACACCGACCGTGAAGACTATCATGAGGCCCACGCGGATATTTTGCCGGCGGACGATGAAGACGAGGTGGAAATTGAAGCGCTGAGCCGTTCCGTCGTCTCCGAGTTCGAAAATTATGTGAAGTTGAACAAGAAGATCTCGCCGGAGGTTGTCGGTTCGGTCACGCAGATCGACGATTTCTCTAAACTGGCCGATACCGTCGCTTCTCATCTGGCGATCCGCATTCCTGAGAAACAGGAAATGCTGGCGCTGACCTCCATCAAGGAGCGGCTGGAGCGATCGCTCGCCCTTATGGAAAGCGAAATCTCTGTGCTGCAGGTGGAAAAGCGCATCCGCAGCCGCGTGAAGCGGCAGATGGAGAAGACGCAGCGCGAGTATTATTTGAATGAGCAGATGAAGGCCATTCAGAAAGAGCTCGGCGACGGCGAGGATGGCGGCAACGAGCTGGCCGAACTCGAAGCCAAGATTGGTAAGACCAAGCTGTCCAAAGAGGCCCGCGAGAAGGTCGATGCAGAGTTCAAGAAGCTCAAGAGCATGAGCCCGATGTCGGCTGAGTCGACCGTTGTGCGGAACTATCTGGACTGGGTGCTCGGTATTCCTTGGAAGAAGAAGTCCAAGCTGAAGCACGATATCGCAAAGGCGGAGCGCATCCTGAACGACGACCATTACGGTCTCGAGAAGGTCAAGGAGCGCATTCTCGAATATCTCGCCGTGCAAAGCCGTGCGAACAAGCTAAAGGGGCCGATCCTCTGCCTCGTTGGACAGCTTGGTCTTACCAATCTTGGCTTCGAGTTCGGCCAGCTCGTT
>JBCBXA010000108.1:0-9316 GCA_039816825.1 Pseudomonadota bacterium
GGTGGCAATGTCTTTGCCGAGAAGCTCAGCTGCATTGGCTTTAGCCGCTTCCGCCAGTTTCAGCTCTTCTTCAGTCTCAGCATAAATGCCAGTGGTGTAAGCAAAACCACGATCGCAGAACTGACCTCCTAGATCGGTTGGGTCGACAGACTGAAAGAAGATCTTCAGCAGCTCTTCGTAGCTCACGATGGACGGGTCATAATTGATCTGCACCACTTCGCGGTGGCCATCATGATTGCGATAGGTTGGGTTCTCGAGCGTGCCGCCCTGATAGCCGGATACGACGTCGCCAACACCGGCGACCGATTCAAAGTCCTTCTCGATGCACCAGAAACAGCCGCCCGCAAAATAGGCCTGGGCGGTTTCTTCCGCTGATGCGGCGCTGGTTGTAAACGATGCGCCAACAAGAGCCGTGGCGCACAGAAAGCGCTGAAAGAGTGTCTTCATGATAGTGATCTCCCAAGTTGGCCATGAGCTAGCTGCTCAGCCGCTCGTTTTCCAATAAAGCTGGCGCACGCTTGCGTGAGGATTGAAGACACAACGAAAGAGGGCCGCCTCGGTTTCCCGGACGGCCCTTTATTTCACTATTCGGCGCGCACTTAGTAGCGCCGCTCAACCATCATCTTCTTGGTCGCTGCGATGGCCTTGGCCGGGTTCAAACCCTTCGGGCAAGCCTGCGTGCAATTCATGATCGTGTGGCAACGATAGAGGCGATAGGGATCTTCAAGATTGTCCAAACGCTCGCCTGTCGCTTCGTCACGGCTGTCGATCAGCCAGCGATAAGCCTGCAACAGGGCGGCCGGTCCCAGATAGCGATCACCATTCCACCAGTAGGACGGGCAGGACGTTGAGCAACAAGCACACAAAATGCACTCATAAAGACCATCAAGCTTCTCGCGATCCTCTTCGGACTGGAGCCACTCACCCTGCGGAGTGGGTGTCGTTGTCTTAAGCCACGGCTCAATGGAGCGATGTTGGGCGTAAAACTGCGTGAGGTCCGGCACAAGATCCTTCACCACCGGCATGTGCGGCAATGGGTAAACCTTCACCGCTCCATCCACATCGTCCATGCCCTTGGTGCAGGCCAATGTGTTGGTGCCATCAATATTCATCGCACAAGAGCCGCAGATTCCTTCGCGGCAGGAGCGGCGCAGTGTCAGGGTCGGATCGATCGTATTCTTGATCCATAAAAGACCATCGAGCACCATCGGACCGCAATCGTCCCGATCCACCCAATAAGTGTCGACGCGGGGATTTTCGTCGTCATCAGGAGACCAGCGATAGATCTGGAACTCCTGAAGATTGGTGGCACCGTTGGGCTTTGGCCAGGACTTACCGTCCATGTTGACCGTCGAGTTTTTAGGCAGGGCGAGTTCGACCATGTCGAGCTTTCCTCAATTCTAGTAGACGCGCGCTTTGGGCGCGATTTTTTCTTCGGGCATGCCGTCGGCGATCATGTCGAGACGAACCGGCCCGTAGGCCATTTTCACGCTCCCGCCTTCGTCAACGAAGGAAAGGGAGTGCTTGCGCCATTCCTCATCATTGCGTCCGGCGAACGGACCGTCCTTATAGTCCTCACGGGCGTGGGCACCGCGACTCTCCTTGCGCGCTTCGGCCGAATAGACAGTCGAGATCGCACAGGCCATCAGATTGTCGAGCTCCAATGTCTCGACGAGATCAGAGTTCCAGATCATGGAGCGGTCAGACACTTTGATGTCGGACAGTTGAGCCCAGGCCTGATCCATGCGGCGACAACCGCTCTCCAGCGTTTCCTGCGTGCGGAACACGGCTGCGTCTTCCTGCATGATTTTCTGCATCTGCAACCGCAGTTCGGCGGTCGAGGTTGAGCCGTTGGCGTTGCGCTTGCTGTCGAAGCGATCAAGGATTTTATCGACTGAAGCCTTGTTGGCTTCCGGCACGGGCGCGGCGCGATCAACGATCTCACCAGCACGAATGGCGGCGGCGCGACCGAAAACAACCAAGTCGATCAATGAGTTAGAGCCAAGACGATTGGCACCATGAACCGATGCACATCCAGCTTCGCCGACGGCCATGAGGCCCGGCACCTTGCGGTCAGGGTCATCGTCAGTCGGGTTAATGACTTCGCCCCAATAGTTGGTGGGAATGCCGCCCATATTGTAGTGAACAGTCGGCAGCACAGGGATCGGCTCCTTGTTGACGTCCACACCAGCGAAAATCCGCGCGCTCTCCGAGATACCCGGAAGACGCTCGGCCAGCAGATCTGCATCCAGATGATCCAGGTGCAGATAAATGTGGTCCTTATTCTTGCCGACACCGCGACCTTCGCGGATCTCCATCGTCATGCAGCGGGACACGACATCACGGGACGCGAGATCTTTGGCCGATGGCGCATAACGCTCCATGAAGCGCTCACCCTCTGAGTTGACCAGATAGCCGCCTTCGCCGCGCGCGCCCTCAGTGATCAGGCAGCCCGCACCATAAATGCCGGTGGGGTGGAACTGCACAAACTCCATGTCCTGGAGCGGTAGCCCGGCGCGGGCGACCATGCCGTTGCCGTCACCGGTGCAAGTGTGTGCAGACGTGGCCGAGAAGTAGGCACGACCGTAGCCGCCGGTTGCAAGAACCACCATCTTAGCCCGGAAGATGTGAAGCGTGCCGTCATCCAGGTTCCACGCCACCACACCGGTGCAGGTGCCATCGTCATCCATGATGAGATCGATAGCGAAATACTCAATGTAGAACTCTGCATTGTTCTTGAGCGACTGGCCGTACAGCGTGTGCAGGATCGCATGACCCGTGCGATCAGCAGCGGCGCAGGTGCGCTGCACGGGCGGGCCCTCGCCGAAATTCTGCATGTGGCCGCCGAACGGACGCTGATAAATCTTGCCATCTTCCGTGCGGGAGAAGGGAACGCCGTAGTGCTCAAGCTCATAGACCGCCTTGGGCGCCTCCATGGCGAGGTACTGCATGGCGTCGACGTCGCCCAGCCAATCCGAACCCTTCACAGTGTCATACATGTGCCACTGCCAGCTGTCGGGCGTCATATTCTTGAGCGAAGCGGCGATGCCGCCCTGCGCTGCAACCGTGTGGGAGCGCGTTGGGAAAACCTTGGTGATGCAGGCCGTCTTCAGCCCCTGCTCTGCCATGCCCAGCGTGGCGCGCAGTCCGGCACCACCAGCACCAACGACGACACAATCAAATTCATGATCGACGATCTCATAATCGTCGCGCGTCGTGTTTGCACCGTTCGATCCGTTGGTCTCTGACATCGATCAGGCTCCAAAACTCAATTTCAATACGGCGAACAGGCTCGCCAATCCGAGCACGACACAAAAGAATGTGTTGAGCATAAGCAATGCGACCTTCAGCCCCTCGCCGTGGACATAGTCTTCGATGATCACCTGCATGCCGAGCTTCATGTGGATGAAGGCCGAAATGATCACCAGTGCCATGATGACGCCTGTGACCGGATGGCCCAGCGTCGCCTGGGCTTCGGCAAAGCTGCTGCCTGCGAGGGAAATGACGATCCATATGAAAGCCAACAGAAGCGGGACGTTGGCAAGCGCGGTCATGCGCTGGTGCCAGAAGTGCTCGGTTCCATCCTTGGCGGCGCCGAGGCCACGAACCTGCTTGAGAGAAGTGCGCATTCAGAGAACTCCGCGTTACCAGGCGATGATGCCGATGATCCAGATAATGATCGTGAGCGTGATGGATCCGGCCAGCGTCGCCCAAGCCATCTTGGTCGAGGTTTCCTTGTCCATCAGATAGCCGAAGTCCCAGGCAAAATGGCGCATGCCGCCGAGCATGTGATGCATCAAGGCCCACGTGTATCCGAACAGGATAAGCAGTCCGAGCGGCGAACCAAAGAACCAGGCTGCCGTGGCGTACGCCTCGGGTCCCGAGGCGAGGGCCATCAAATACCAAACCACCAGAAGCGTGCCGACATAAAGCGCGGCACCCGTGATGCGATGCAAGATCGACATCACCATGGTGGGAATGGGCTTGTAGATAAACAGGTGAGGTGAAAGAGGCCGATTATCAGCCATGGCCGGTGCCGTTGGTCGTTGGGATTTCGCGTTCGACATTCCGTCAGATTCCTAAAAGGCTGAATGAGCAGCCATTGGTCACAAGCGCTTCTACCTGCGAGGAAATTCGCGCCGGTGCATTGCTCCTACACGGGGTCTTTCTAGAACGTTTACAAGCTGGACCCAAGACGCAAGCTGGGCGCGATTATCATCCTTCAGGCTAAGACGAACATCCAACAGGTGCGCTTAGACACCCGTGGCGGGCCATCGATCGCCGGACAAAGCAACGATAAAGCGGGCGGAGCCGTCTGGCGCGCCCATTGATTCGCCCAGTCTGCGCAGTGCGGTCTCTTCCCGGCGCGCAATGATCACCAGCTCCGTCCATTTGCGATTGGAAGCCTCATCGGCAATCACGTCCACAATAGCCTGATCCAGACCCTGACCATCGAGCTCCGGGTCGGTGTAGAGATGGTGGATCGCCCCGGCTTTCAGGCCTGCAATGGGATCTGGAAACTCAGTGTAAATTGCGAACCCAACCAAAGCCTCTCCGATCAGTGCACCCAACACTGTGTGACTGCCCTCATCGAGCAATGTCTCAGCATAGAAGAGATCAGCCGGTCTCTTCGGACCACGCCGCACGCTTTGTGCGTAATCAGCAATGAGAACAGCCAGACGCGGCGCATCCCGACCGTCCAACGGTCGAATGTTCAGCGCGGTGTCTTCAAGGTGGGCGTTGTCTGCCGCTGGCATATGATGAACCCGAATGGCGATTGACGATGCAGGCGACGCTGAGCCCTACCCAACTCGCCCGACAGCAAGCTAACGAAGTACCACCGTTCTGCAAGGCACGCGATTACACGATGTGCTGAGTCGCTGCTCTAGCGCTTTCGAAACTCCCACAGAACATGGCTTTGAAAGCCGTTCTGCGGCGGCATCTCAAGCACGAGAGAACCATCCGCTCTTGCCGTCATACAGCCAACCTGGGAGTCGCGACTGAAGGCGTCCCAAGGTTTGGGCGCATCGTCACCGGCGTGAAACATGCCTTGATATATGAGGTGTCCGGTCGGACCGTCACTTGTATCGGAGGTTGTGATGCGATGGAGCAGGCCGGTGAACCGCTGAGAGCCGCTCAGCTTCACGAGCTCGAATGAACCCTCACCATCGTCTTCTATTCGGCATCGGAAGAATGGGTAGGCGTAGCCAAAGCCGGAATCCAACTGGATCTTGCGGCACTGATAGTTGCCGGAAACCGTTCCTCGGGCGGGGTGTCGAGCGTCAAATGCAATCAGCTTGCGCTTGCCGGCCAGATTGTCGAAGGCCTGCGCCACTACGCGGTCGTCCTGGCGACGCGCATAAGTCTCAAAGGGCACAGCGCGCTGTTCGAACTCAGAGAGCATCTTGTGTTGATGCTCGGCCAGCCAGTCAACTTTGTTGATCCCGCATAGCGACTGCTCAGCCCCGGCAACATACGCCGGCGCCCCGCATATGAGCGCTGCCGTCAGAACCAGACTGAGCGTTCTGCGCCTTCCTCCTCCATCTGCCCGTGACATCACATCCTCCAATCTGCCCATTCCAGTCTGCCCTAGGGACAGATTTTCAGAAAGACAGTCATGCTACAAGCATGGGCTACAGAACAAATGCACGGAGAAAAACGCTATGGGCGTCGAGCAATCCTAGCCGAGCTTGCGAACATCAACGAAATGACCTGCCACCGCTGCTGCGGCAGCCATAGCTGGAGACACCAGGTGGGTACGGCCCTTAAAGCCCTGACGGCCTTCAAAGTTTCGATTGGACGTTGAAGCACAGCGTTCTTCCGGCTTCAGACGGTCATCGTTCATCGCAAGACACATGGAACAGCCGGGCTCACGCCAGTCAAATCCGGCGTCGCGGAACACTGCATCGAGACCTTCTGCTTCCGCCTGTTCCTTCACGAGACCGGAACCGGGAACCACCATCGCTGACACGCTTTCCGCGACTTTTTTGCCTTTCAGCACAGCTGCTGCGGCGCGCAAATCCTCAATACGACCATTGGTGCAGGAACCCAGGAACACGCGGTCAATACTGATGTCCTGAATGGGCGTTCCTGGCTTGAGGCCCATGTAATCAAGTGCACGCCATTTGGAGCTGCGCTTGGTCTCGTCCTCCAGATCATCGGGGTTTGGCACAACACCATTGATCGAAATCACGTCTTCCGGCGACGAACCCCAGGAGACAATCGGGGGCAGATTGGCCCCATCCAGAACGACTTCACGATCGAAATGCGCTCCTTCATCCGTGTGGAGCGTTTTCCAGTAAGCAAGCGCTGCATCCCAGGCAGCGCCCTTGGGCGCACGCGGACGGCCCTGAATATAGTCAAAGGTCTTCTGATCAGGGGCGATCAGACCGGCGCGGGCGCCGCCCTCAATAGTCATGTTACAGACCGTCATGCGACCTTCCATGGACAGCGCTTCGATTGCACTTCCACAAAACTCGATCACATGTCCTGTGCCGCCAGCGGTGCCAATTTCACCGATGATCGCAAGAATGACGTCCTTCGCAGTCACACCCACCGGCAGGTCACCAGTCACCTCCACACGCATATTCTTGGCTTTTTTCTGGATCAACGTCTGCGTAGCCAGAACATGCTCAACTTCTGATGTCCCTATGCCGTGGGCGAGAGCGCCGAAGGCACCATGGGTGGATGTATGGCTGTCACCACAGACAATGGTCATGCCGGGCAGTGTGAAGCCCTGCTCGGGGCCCACAATGTGGACGATGCCCTGACGCTTGTCAGATTCGGAATAGTACTCAACGCCGAAGTCCGCGGCATTCTTAGCCAGCGCTTCGACCTGAATGCGGCTTTCCTCATTCTTGATGCCCAAATGCCGGTCCGACGAAGTGGGCACATTGTGATCGACCACCGCCAGTGTTTTTTCGGGCTGCATCACTCTGCGACCACTCATCCGCAAACCTTCGAAGGCTTGGGGGCTCGTCACCTCATGAACGAGATGACGGTCAATGTAGAGCAGTGACGTGCCGTCTTCTGCTTCATGAACGAGATGGTCGTCCCAGATTTTATCGTAAAGCGTGCGTAGCGTACCGGCCATGGAAAACCCCAGAGTTCAGGCCGCGCACCTTCGCGCAAAGCCCATGGTCATGTTTTGGATTGGTGGCTGATATGCACGGGTAGGCCTTGAGCCGTCAAGCCGGAGCTGGCGGCGGCATCAGCCGTCGGCCTGAAGCATCCTCAAAATGCCATCTAGCTGTTCGAGGGATTTGTAGCGGATCTCAAGTCGGCCACTGCCATTGGGCTTTGCGTTGATCCGAGTGACGAGCCCCAGCTTGCCTTCGAGGAGCTTCTCGAGGGCACGCACATCGGCGTCGCCCGTTTCACCAGAACTCCTTGATGCTGACGGGCGCGCACTCCTGTCATCATCGTTGGCCTGAGCCAGTTTCTCAGCCTGGCGAACTGACAGGCCCTCCGCAACAATCTTACGCGCAAGCAAACCAGGGTCTTCAGCTGTAACAAGCGTCCGGGCGTGGCCAGCGCTCAGACTTCCATTCGCCACCAGTTCAAGAACATCTGGTGGGAGTTTGAGCAGCCGGAGTGTGTTGGCCACATGGCTTCGACTTTTGCCGATCACCTGACCGAGATCGTTCTGAGTGTAATCATGGTCAGTCATCAGGCGGTGATAACCGAGCGCTTCTTCCACCGCATTGAGATCGGCGCGCTGGACATTCTCAACGATGGCCAGCTCCAGTGAGGACTTGTCAGTGGCGTCCCGCACGATCACCGGCACTTCGTGGAGCCCCACTCTTTGCGAGGCGCGCCAACGCCGTTCGCCCGCAATGATCTCGAAACGGCCGGGAGCACCACCGGGATCCTTGCGAACCAGAAGGGGTTGCATCACGCCGTGCTCTCGGATGGAGTTGGCAAGGTCCGACAGATCGGTCTCGGCGAACTCCCGCCGGGGATTGTTCGGATTGGGGCCGAGACGATCAATGGGTATGCGCAGCGGCGAGCCACTGCTAGGCGTTGTTACGGTTTCATCAGCCCTTGCAACCGACGGCGCAACGCTATCCAGGTCACCAATCAGCGCCGCCAGACCGCGGCCTAACCGTTTGCGGCCCGATGCTTGACCGCTTTCGTCCTCACTGGGACCGGTTGGAGGTGTCTGATCGGTCATGATTGTCTTTCTCGTGAAGTGCCGTTGCTTCTGGTTGTTTCTGGCACGAGGGATTTTCAGGCGGCCTTCACAAGCCGTTCGCGCGCAAGAACTTCTGACGCAAGGCTGAGATAGGCGCGACTTCCGGCGCAGTCGAAATCATAGATGAGCGCCGGCTTGCCGTAGGACGGCGCCTCAGACACTCGCACGTTCCGCGGGATGACAGTCTGATAAACCTTGTCACCCATGTAAGCGCGCACATCATCCACCACTTGGGCTGACAGATTGTTGCGCCCGTCAAACATGGTCAGGACAATGCCGTGGATATCGAGGGTCGGGTTGACCGTGCTGCGAACCTCTTCAACCGTGTGCAGAAGTTGGCTCAAACCCTCGAGCGCAAAGAACTCGCACTGCAGCGGCACCAGCACAGAATCGGCAGCCGCCATGGCATTGATGGTCAGGAGGTTCAATGATGGTGGACAGTCAATCAGAACGTAGGTGAAGTCCGCCCCGCTGCGAACAGCGTCCGAAAGCGCAGACTTGAGCTTGTAAGCCCGGTCAGCGTCGCCGGCGATCTCCATCTCAATACCCAGAAGGTCAAGGGTGGAAGCAACCAGCTTCAGACCGGGAACTGCAGTTTGCATCTGAGCTTCAAGCAAGGACACTTCGCCCGACAGCACGTCATAGGCGGAATGGGTGCGGCTGTCCCGATCCACTCCAACGCCCGTTGAAGCATTTCCTTGCGGGTCGAGATCAATCAGCAGGACGGTCTCGCCAACGGCGGCCAAAGCGGTTCCCAGATTGATGGCAGTGGTCGTTTTGCCCACACCACCCTTCTGATTGGCGACTGTGATGATACGCGGTGCCGTCATCTGGCTGAAGTCTTTCGCTGAAGATGAGTGATCTCAAGAATGCGAGCTTCTTCGCTCGTGCTACTGGCATAGTCTATCAGATCGAAATCCCACTCGCCACGTGAAGCCTCGATTTCAGCTTGGTATTCCCGACCTTTGTGAAACAGACACCGCATCTGCGGGTTCATGATCGCCCATGGCTCGGCAAACGAGAATAATTGATCCAAACTCGCCAGCGCGCGCGAGGTGAGAACGTCCCCCGGGCACGTGGTAGGCGAAACGGCTTCGATGCGGTCTGCATGCACATTGAGAG
>JBCBXA010000109.1:0-9061 GCA_039816825.1 Pseudomonadota bacterium
CTGACAGATATCGAAAATAGCTGTGTGCAAGGCGTACGAGAACATAATTATTGGGAAGATACATATAATCGCAATAGCTATGGTCAGCAGCATGAGCATGATCAGCAGATAGTTGGACATGGCTGCTGCCGTGCCAAGTTCGCGGAACTCCTGCGCAGTGCGGAAGATGCGAAGCGAGAGGATCTCCGTCGAAAGGCCTGGGCCGCCATTTGTGAGGACGAGCACCACTTCGAGCACTTTGAAGGCGTCGATCAGGCGCAGAAGAAGCGTGACGATCAGGACGGGCATCATGAGCGGCAGCTTGATGTGCCAGATGGTCTGCCAGGCGGAGGCGCCATCAATACGAGCAGCCTCCATGGCTGACCGAGGCAGGGATTGGAGAGCTGCCAGAGCAAGAATGAAGATGAACGGCGTCCACTGCCAGACGTCGGCCAAGATCACGGACGTCAGGGCCCAATTTCCCTGGGTGAGCCATGGAACCGGACCGAGGCCGAAATCTTCCAGGATGCGGTTAAACGTGCCGATGGACGGGTGGTACATATAGCGCCACATCAGACCGACCACGATGGGCGCGATCATCATGGGCAGAATGAAGATGGTCCGGAGAATGCTCATGCCGCGCAGATTGCGGTCGAGCAGCAGAGCCAAGCCTACACCGAGCACCATCTCGATCGAAACCACAGCGAACGCAAACTTCAGCGTGACAAGCGTGCTTTCTAGAAAGGCTTCGTCGCCCAAGAGGTCTATGTAGTTGTCAAAGCCGATGAACTCAGCTTCGCCAATCCGCTGGCTTGGATTCCAGCGCAGGAAGCTCGCATAGATCATGTACCCGATGGGGTAGAGGAGGGCGACGGCCAGAACTGCCAGGGCGGGTGCCAGGAACAGATAGGGCGTTAGCCTGTTGGCGCGGGCGAGCTGCATGGCAGGTTCCACAAAGATTGATAAGTGCCGGAATTGGTCCGGTCAGATCAGCCAAACCCGTGAGGATTTGATCGAGACGGATGCGCCGCTGGCAGCGCACCCCAGTCTTGTGGGCAGAGCGGGTCGCCGCATCTGAGCGACCCGCCCCCGGGAGGAACCAGTGTCCCCTTAGTTCTGCCAGGTGTAGTAGCCGGCTTCTTCCATGGTCTCACGAGCCCGTTCGGCCACGCCGTTCAGAGCGTCTTCAACAGACACGCCTTCGGTCAGAACCTTGGACATGGAGGTGCCGATGTCAGCGTTGATCTTGCCCCAGACAGGAATGATCGGACGCCAGTCGGGGTCGGCATACTTCAGAGCTTCACCGAATGCGGCCGCGTAGGAGTATTTGGCCTGCACTTCTGGATCGGCGTAGGTGGAAAAGCGCGATGGGTTACCACCGGCCATGGCCACGAGCTTGTCACCCTCTTTGGATGTCAGCCACTGCATCAACAGGAAGGCTGCTTCCTTGTTGTTGGCGTTTTTCGGGATTGCGATGCCGAAGCCACCGGTTTGCGAACCACGGCGCACGCCTTCCGGATGCAGGGTCCACGCAACATTGCCAGCCACTTTGGACTTGCTCTCGTCTTCGAAGCCAGCCGCAAACGCGATGGAGTCGAGGAACATGGCGTATTCGCCCTGAGCGAAGGCGGCAGCGGCTTCAGATGGGCCGAAGTTCTGGGAGCCCGGACGACCACAATCGATGATTTGCTTCAGAGCTTCACCGGCTTTGATGCCAGCTTCGTTGTTGATGATCGGGTTCCAGTTGGCGTCAAAAACGCGCCCGCCCAGTGGAGCCAGATGCAGCAGGAATGCGTGCGATGCCTGGTGACCGGAAGCTGCACGGGAGGCAAGACCACCCATTTCAGGCTCGAGCTCAGGGATCTTACAGGCCACGTCCAGCAGCTCGTCATAGGTTTCAGGAACCTTCAGACCGTGCTTCTCGAAGATATCCTTGCGATAGCCGAGCACAGAGGTTTCGGAACCATATGGAAGACCGAAGAGTGAACCGGTTGGGCCTGGCAGGTAGCCTTTAAAGCCCCCGGCGACACCGATGTTTTGGACGTAGCCGTCGATCAGGTCTTCAGCGTCGTAGCCAGGCATGGCCAGCTTCGGATCCATGAAGAAACGAGCCAGATTCTCGAGCTGATCCGCGAACACGTAGTCGGCTTTGGAGAAAACGACATAGGCGATCATGTCGTAGTCGCCTTCGTTCTTGGTGAGCTCAAGCGTCTGGCGCTCGCGCATTTTCAGATACTGGAGCTGATCGACTTCTACGTTGATGCCGGTCTGCTTGGTGAACTCGGGCAGAACCTTCATCATCGCATTGTAGTGCGGGTGCGAAGGCACGTTGATCACGAGTGTCGTACCCTCATAGGGCGCATAGGGGTTGCCGGCGTGGCCAGCTGTCTGCGCCGATGTGACGGCAGCGGCCAGAGCCGTTGCAGCCATTGCGGCGGTCTTGATGAATTTCAGCATATGTTCCTCCCTGGAAAGATGAGCTGAGTCGCGATGGGCTAAAGGCGGAGCCCGGTTTGCGGATCGAAGACCATGACTTCCGCCGGGGGCACGGTGAAAGGCAGTTTCGTTCCGCTTCGAACCGGCGTCGCACTGTCGTGCTCGACCAGCATTTCTTCTTCGCCCACGTGGGTGACGAGAATTGAGTTGGCTCCGAGATATTCGGAAACAACGACGGTTGCGTCGATCCGCGAGGCCGCGTCGGCCGCTGCGGGCTGGAAGCTGGTTGGGCGTATGCCCAGGGTGACTTTCGACCCTTCGCCGGGCGCGTCCGTGCCCAGCGCCTCTGGCGTGAGCAAAACTTCGAAATCGGTTCCCCGGGCCACGGGTGCCGTGCCGTTGCCTCCAAGTGTTGCGTCGATGAAGTTCATCGACGGGCTTCCGATAAAGCCGGCAACGAACTTGTTTCGAGGTGTCTGGAAGAGCTCCTGTGGTGAACCTGCCTGCTGGATTTCGCCGTCGAGCATCACCACGATCTTGTCGCCAAGGGTCATGGCCTCGATCTGGTCGTGGGTCACATAGATCATGTTCTTGTCAAGTTGGTCGCGCATTTCGGCTAGTTCTGTGCGCATTTTTGCACGAAGCTTCGCGTCCAAGTTGGAAAGCGGTTCGTCGAACAGAAATGTGCCGGTGTCGCGCACGAGGGCACGACCCATGGCAACACGCTGGCGCTGGCCACCCGACAGTTCCGCCGGCTTGCGATGCAGCAAGTGATTGATGTTGAGCATCTTGGACACGCGATCGACTTTCTCGTCGATTTCCGCCTGCGGGCGCCGGTCTAGACGCAGGGCAAAGCTCATGTTCTTAGCGATGTTCATGTGCGGGTAGAGCGCATAGTCCTGAAAGACCATCGCAAGGCCGCGCTCTTTGGGCTCCAGATGAGTGACGTCCTTATCGCCAATCCAGATCTTTCCATCTGTTACGGCCTCAAGTCCGGCAATCATCCGCAAAGTGGTCGACTTACCGCAACCGGACGGGCCCACGAAGACGGTGAACTCGCCGTCTTCCATGGTCAGATCAATCCCTTTGATGACGTCAGTCGAACCAAAGGATTTCTTTAAGCTCTCGAGCCGAATGACCGGCATGCGTGTCCTCCCACAGACATGCGGCACGCATGGGCGTGCTGTTAACGACAGGTTTGCGGGTTTGTATACAAAAAGCAACCCCGCTGTGCAGAATTTGCGAAATCCGCCATTTTTGCGTATGTCTATCGCTCTGCGAGCATCTCGCGAGGGATGTAGCGTTCAACTGAAGGTGGTCCATGGCACCCTTGAAATCAGACAGCGCAAAACGCCGCACCACGGCTGATCGCATTACCGATGCGCTGATTGCCGATATTTCAGCAGGCTTGCTGGAACCGGGGGAAAGGCTGGATGAGGTCTCGCTTGCGCAGCGGTTCGGCGCGTCGAGAACGCCAGTGCGTGAAGCGCTGGGACGTCTCGTCGCTCGCCGTGTGCTTGTTCAGGGCGTGGGAAATGGCGATGGCCGGAGCGTCCGCGTCGCGTCCTACTCCAAAGCTGAACTCAGCCAAATGTTTGAAGCAATGGAAGAAATGGAAGCTGTTTGCGCCAAGCTGGCGGCGCAGAGACTCAATCTTCTGACGGAAAGCGCGATCCTGCAAGCCATGGATGACATGGAAAAAGCCGCCGAAGACGGTGATCGTCATCGCTTCCTGAGCTGCAATGAGGTGTTCCACGCCCGCATATATGAGGCCACTCAAAACCAGTATGTTGCGGAGATGGCAGCGACGTTTCGATATAGAACCGGCCCGTTCCGGGCGCGCCGTTACAAAACTCGGGCCGATATGCTGCAGTCCATTGAGCCGCATCGTCAGTTGGTCGAGATTATCTTGGGCAGAACCCCGGCTGAGGAGGGTACGGTTATCCGCCGTCAGCTGGCCCGCGACATGCTGGTCAGTGTGTGCTGAGTTCTTTTTCGGCGCTAATTGTATACAATCCTCTTGAATGACGGCCTGAACTGCGACAGGTTGTGCCCGACAGCGGGGGACCGAGTCCGCCGATAGAGAGTGGGAGGAGCAGCGCGATGGGCGTGGCAGAGACACAGATTTACCCGATCAACACTGGTTGGCTTCAGGCCGACCTTGGCACCTACACATTTTGGAAAGGGCCGGCGGGAGAGAAGTTCTGGAACCCCTGTTATTGCTACTATGTCGACACTGGGGACATGAAAATCCTGGTCGACACCGGTCTGTGTGATGAGGAGCGGGCGACGAAGTACCATCACAACTGCCAGAAGCGCGGCTGCACTGAGGTGCACCTTCATCTGAAGGAGAAGCTGGGCGTGGATCCCGACGAGATCGACGCAATCGTTTTCACCCATCTGCACTGGGACCACGTGCAGAACATGAAAGAGTTCAAGAACGCCCGCTACATCGCGCCCAAGGCCGAAATCGAGATGGCCTACAATCCACTCCCGCTCTACTACAACACGTATGAGTGTGGCATCCTCGGCATTGAGCCCGCCTATGCTGGCTGCGTGTTCGAAGCGGTGGAGGATGAGTGCGAAGTTCTGCCTGGCATCACCATGTTCCACACGCCCGGCCATTCCGTGGGTCATATGGCGGTCACCGTGGCAACGTCTGCCGGTAACATCGTCATTTGCGGGGACGCTATCTTCCAGGCCCGCAACATGGAGCCTAACCCAAAGGAGCGCTGGCGCTATTGGGTGCCAGCGCGCTTTGTGAACTCCGTTGAAGGCTGGAAGTCTGTCGAGGAAATCGACAAACGAGCCGACTATATTCTGCCGTGCCATGACGCTGCATGCGGCGATCATGAGTATTATCCGTTTGAGGGCATGGAGTTGCGCAAGCGGCGACAACATATCCCCGGCTTCAAATTCTACTTTGGCGACATGCCCCCAGGCACCGCCAACAAAGTGGCAGAGCCCATGAAGGAAGAGGATGTCCAGGCCTATCTGGACGGTCTCATGGTGCCATCGCCCGAAGCCTACAAAGACTGGAAGTAGGCGGCTTCGATGACGCAAATGATCGACCGGTTGGCCGATATTGCTGACCGGTTTGATGCCATCGTATTTGATCAGTGGGGCGTGTTGCACGATGGCACGACGCCTTATTCTGGTGTTCCGGACGCGGTTGCAGCGCTCGCTGACAGCGGCAAAGCTCTGGCTGTTCTTTCCAATTCCGGAAAGCGCGCCGCTCCCAATGCCGAACGCATAGCTGCCAAGGGATATCCGACGAGCTTCTTTCGCGTGATCATGACATCCGGAGAGGCTCTCTGGCTCGATTTGCTCGAAGATGGCGGCTCTTTGAAGCTGTTCCCAATCACTCGAGATGACGGGGACGCCACTGCCTGGGCTGCCGGACTCGATTGTGTCGAGCTCGTAACCAGTTTTGAGGGCGCTGACGCTCTGCTTCTCATGGGCCTGCCGGACGCGGGGGCAAGCGATGAAGTTGAGCAGGCGCTCGCTCATGCTTTGTCCGAAGACATGCCGGTCTACTGCTCCAACCCTGACCGCGCTTCGCCGAGGGCCGGTGGCGCAACCGTTGTTTCGCCGGGTGAGTTTGCTCATAGGCACAAAGACGCCGGTGGTGCGGTCCATTTCTACGGCAAGCCGCACCTGCCCATTTTCGAGCGTCTTCAGGCCGAACTCGGATTGCCGGCCGACCGCATTCTGATGGTTGGCGACTCGCTAGAGCATGACATAGCTGGCGCTAAGACAGCCGGATGGGCGAGCCTGTTCGTAGAGGGTGGTTTGTACGCGCGGCACTTTGGCAGCCACGACCAGACCTCAGACCGTGCTGCCGACCTGCAAGAGCTCTGCCGCTTGCAGCAGCGAGCCGCCCCAGATTTTTCCATTCCAATCGTGAATTGAGGACGCCATGACTGCGATCCCTGCCGACTTTCTGGAACTCTCGCGCGATCTTGGCGCTGATCCGCTGCGCATACAGGGGCCGGGAGGCAATACATCCATCAAGGCCAATGGTGTGATGCACGTCAAAGCCTCTGGAACCGAACTGGCTGATGCTTGCGAGCAGGACATTTTCGTTGCCGTTGATGTGGAAAAGGCACGCGCTGAGGCGCGGGGAGCAGGAGACGGTACCTGCAAAGCTGCCGTTCTGCCCGGTGGTTCCGGACTGCGGCCCTCCATCGAAACCACGTTCCACGCCGCCTTCGACTGGCCAGTCGTGGCGCATACCCACTCGGTTGCTACGCTTGCTCATGTGGTCAGCGATGAAGGGACTGCGCTCGCACTGGAGAAGCTATCGGATCTGCCTGTTGCAGTCGTGCCTTACGCGAAACCGGGTGTTCCGCTCACTGGTGCCATAATGGATGCAGTGTCTGAAGAGACGCAGATCGTGCTTCTGAGGAATCATGGCCTGATCTGTGGTGGCCGGGATGCGTCTGAAGTTCGTGACCTTGTTGAGCGCGTTGAGAGTGCTCTTGCCTTACCAAGTGACGATATGAGCGCGGCAGCACCCGAAGGCCATGCGCCTGAAGGGTTTGAATGGGTGCCGGGCATTGGCCGGTTGGCGACTGATCCTGATTTCAGCGCTCTGGCCGCGGGCGGGTCTTATTGGCCGGACCACGTGGTTTTTCTCGGGCCGGCTTTGCCAAAACGTGGCGATGATCTGCATGACAGGCCGTGCGTGCTGGTTGAGGGGCAGGGCATTGCCGTCCGAACCGATGCCAAATCGGCCCAGCGCGCCATGGCACAATGCCTGGCTGATGTTCTTGCCCGAATGCCGACCGGAATGAAGCCGGAGGCGCTGAGCCCGGCGCAGGAAGCAGAGCTCCTGAACTGGGATGCCGAGAAGTACCGCCAGGCTCTCGCCGCGCGACAGGCTGGCAATGGCTGATCAGCTCTACCTGGGGATCGATGTAGGCACCTCAGGTGTCCGCACGGCAATTGTGGATGGGGCCGGCGCACCTCTGTCATTTGCCCGTGCTGGTCATCTTGAGCAGCCTGACGGCCACATCAATGCCGGGCTATGGTGGCGGGCAGTTCAGTCTTGTCTGGTCGAGCAAATGAAGGCTGCTGATGCTGCAGGCCTCGATCCCAGACGCATAGCCGGTATATCTGTTGACGGAACATCCGGAACACAGGTGCTCGTCGATGCCGATGGCGTTCCGGTAACCACTGGTCTAATGTACAATTCCAAAGGGTTTGACGAAGAAGCGGAAGTGATTTCTTCCGTCGCGCCGGCGGATCATATTACCCTGGGCAGTGCATCGGCATTGGGCCGGGCTCTACGACTCCAGACATCTGACAAGCGCAACGATGCTGCGCATCTGGCTCATCAGGCGGATTATATCATTGGTTGCCTGACTGGCGTTTTTGGGCAGTCTGACTTCAACAACGCTCTCAAGACCGGCTATGACCTCGAGGTGGAGCAGTGGCCCGCATGGTTTGCAGAAACGGGACTGCGCAAAGAGCTTCTTCCGCAAGTCCATGCGCCCGGCGCGATCATAGGGCCCATTCGGTCTGAATTGGCCAGGAAGTTTGGCCTCAATCCTGAGCTTGTCGTTCATGCGGGAACCACTGATTCCATAGCAGCGTTTCTTGCAACGGATGCGTCGGAGGTGGGAGACGCTGTCGTCTCTCTGGGATCCACGTTAGCGATCAAATTACTGTCGGACGAACGCGTCGAAGACGCGGCGAAAGGTATTTACAGTCACCGCTTGGACAGAGGCGATGAAACCATGTGGCTGGTCGGTGGCGCATCGAACACAGGCGGTGCTGTTTTGGCGGAACTGTTCTCGACAGAACAGCTTAGGGGGTTAAGCGCACTTATTGATCCTGCGGTCGACAGTGGTTTGGACTACTACCCCTTGAAGGCAGCTGGTGAGCGCTTTCCGATAAGTGATCCCGAGAAGCAGCCAGTCATGACTCCTCGACCAGCCGACGACGCGCTGTTTCTTCACGGTCTGCTGGAGTCTATGGCGCGCATTGAACGGCAGTGCTTTGATGCTCTCAAGGCGCTGGGCGCGCCCGAGCCCAAACGCATTCTCACGGCCGGTGGGGGGGCGCAAAATCCAGTATGGACAGCGTTACGACGCCGGATTGTTTCGCCGGTTGTTGAGCCGGCAGAAGATGCCGAAGCGGCTATAGGTGCGGCCCGTCTGTGCCTGCCGCACTAGGTGTCTTCAAGTGAGCCGAAAGTCTGCCGGGCGTAACTCATGCAGCATGAACCACTGCTCGTAATTTTCTTCCAGAACCGGACGAAGAACTGAGGCTGTTTCGCTCATCAGCAGGTCCACGTCTTCTCCAAAGATCGGTCGCGAATAGGTAAGTTCATAACCGCCTGCTTGCTCCAGGCACCAGCAGGGGATGATGGCAGCTCCGGTTTTTGACGCTAGTCGAGCGACCGTCTTCATGTTCCCGGCCTGACGGTCTGTTTTGCCGAACCATGGGCCGTGAACGTGCCCGTCGACACACTCATCGACTGCGAACCATGCTGCATCACCGGCCTTCAGCTGCGTGAGGACCTTCCCAACTGCGGCTCTAGACCCTTCAAGAAGATGATCACGCACCATCTGGCCGGCGCCTGCAGGTGGTTCGCCAATCAGTTGCCGACGGCGCTCCAGCCAGGCATCTGTGCGGGTCT
>JBCBXA010000010.1:0-40754 GCA_039816825.1 Pseudomonadota bacterium
ATGGCTACGCCACGGTCTGCCGCCTCGATGTGGGTCACGTCGCGGTCGCCGATGACGAGTTGCCCAGAAGTCGCTTCTTCCAAACCTGCAATGAGGCGCAAAAGCGTGGACTTGCCGCAGCCCGACGGGCCAACGAAGACGACGAACTCGCCGGAATTGATGGCGAGATCGACGGAATGAATGACATCCACCGGTCCGAAGGACTTTTTGAGCTTGTTGAGCTTAACGTCGGCCATTGTGGCACTCCCCTGATGCAATTGGTTTGAATGACATTAGCTGCGTCTTGGTCCCATGCGCAGCGATAGGTCTTCGGTGATGGCCCGGGCGGTTTCGGCCACAAGACCGCTCCAGCCTTTCAATGTTTCCATGGGCACCCGGTAAGACGGCGCGGTGACCGAGATGCCACCGACAGTATTGCCATCATGTGCCGAAACGGGTGCTGCCACGCAGTGGATGCCGGGCTCGTGTTCTTCTCGGTCGAAGGAAATGCCATCTGCTCGGATGCTCTCAAGTTCGCTCTCAAGGGCATCGACTGAAATGATGGTGCTGGGCGTGTGCTGGTGAAAGCGCATGCGGCTTATGCGTTCGCTGGCGTCGGCGGCATCAAGCGCGGCGAGTGCTGCCTTGCCTACGCCAGTGCAATAGGACGGTGAGGCCTTGCCGATCTGGCTGTGCATCCGGACCGATTGCCGGGCATCAAACTTGTCGAGATAGACAACCTCAATGTCGCGCAGAATACCTAGATGGACCGTTTCGCCCGTGGCTTCATGGAGGCGCTGAATATGCGGTGCCGCGACCTGGCGGACTTCGTTCCCATCCCACGCACGGGCGGCGAGGCCAAGCAGGCGCAGACCCAGGCGATACGAATGGTCTGGCGCAACTTCCAGCAGGCCTTCGTCGATGAGGTTGGAAAGCTGCCGGTGCAGAGTGCCGCGCGGCTGTGTGGTCTGGGCGAGGAGATCTTTGAAACGGAGAGGACTTTCGGAAAAGGCCACTAGGTCGAGAACGGACATGGCCTTGCCCAGCGTTCCCGTGCCACTGGTACTATGCCCATTGGTCGCCAGGCGCTCATCTGTCATCGAAGCACCGTGATTATCCATATGCACTGAGCGCTGCTCCGCTGCCATGTGCAAATCCCTCCCCCATTTCACTGGGCCTGTCGCGGCGGGTTCCTCCCGACAATTTTGGGTTTTCCAAACATCGCCACCCGCCTTGACGTCGCCGACGCTAGATGGAATGTTCCACTTAGTCAAACGGCGTTCCGCATAATGGAACTGCATAAGTCGGAAACATTGTGCCCGCCGAACGACGTTGCAACTGCGGTTTGTCCGTGGAACGCTTCTATCCAGCGATCCGGATTTGGATCGCGCACCGGGAGGAAATTTATGAAAACTGTGCTCAAGACGGGTGCCGTTACGCTCGCCGCTTCGCTTTTTGCGACGGTGGCCATGGCATCTGAACTCAACATCATCTTCGATGACACCAACCCTGCTCCAAAAGAGGGTTTTGAGGCTGCGGTTGCTGCTTTCCAGGCTGCAAACCCAGACATCGAAGTGAAGGTCTCGATCAACGATCGTGAAGCTCACAAGACCGCTATCGGCAACTTCCTTGCTGCTGACGCGCCAGACCTGACCACATGGTATCCGGGCAACCGCATGGGCCCCTATGTCGATGAAGGCCTCTTCATGGACATCTCTGAGCTGTGGGCATCGGACGAGAACCTGTCGTCCAACTTCGAGGCCATCAAGCCGACAATGACTCGTGACGGCAAGCAGTGGGGCGTGCCTTACTCCTACTATCAGTGGGGCGTCTATTACCGCAAAGACATCTACGACAAGCTAGGCCTGTCCGAGCCTGCCACCTGGGACGAACTGCTCGCAAACTGCGATACGCTCAAGGAAAATGGTGTGACGCCGTTCACCATCGGCACCAAGTTCCTTTGGACTGCAGCTGGCGTGTTTGACTATCTGAACCTGCGTACAAACGGCTACGATGTGCACAACGGCCTGACCGGAGGCACCATCAAGTACACCGACCCGCGCATTCAGGCGACGTTCGACAATTGGGAAACCATGCTTGAACGCTGCACATTCGTGGACAACCACTCGACCATGAGCTGGCAGGACGCGATTGCACCTTTCGCAAATGGTGACGCAGCTCACTACGTAATGGGCAACTTCGCCGTCGACGGCTTCAAGAATGCCGGCCTGACCGAAGAGCAGATCGACTTCTTCCAGTTCCCAGAGATCAACGCTGATGTGGCTCGCGCTGAAGAAGCACCTGCGGATGCCTTCTTCATCCCAGCCAAGGCGAAGAATGTTGAGAACGCCAAGAAGTTCCTGTCGTTCATCGCTCAGCCAGAGATCCAGGCTCAGTGGAACAAGACCATCGGTCAGCTGCCGCCAAATTCTCAGGCTGAGATCAGCAAGGACGACAAGTTCATCGTTGAAGGCTTTGAGACCGTATCGACCGCTGCTGGTCTGGCACAGTTCTACGACCGTGACGCCCCAGGCGAAATGGCTAAGGCTGGCATGGAAGGCTTCCAGCAGTTCATGAACGACCCATCCAAGCGTGACGAGATCCTCACACGCCTCGATGAAGTTCAGGCAGAAGTTTACTAAGACCTCGATTTGGGCGGGCGGCCTCGGTCGCCCGCTTCTTCGCCGCCATCGGCATCTCCAAGCCAAGACGACTGTCTTGCAGATTCCGATTTCGGCGCAGTCATATGCGATCCGATATTTCAGAGCGCAGGGGAGGGCGCGATGAGCACCGCCGCTTTATCCAACTCCGACCAGATGTCTGGCGCTATCACCGAGGTGGCCCGCGCCGCTGACGAGCGCACATGGTTCCAGCGCAATCGACTGGCCATCGTTCCGTGGCTTTTCCTGGCGCCTGCGATCCTGTTCTTCATGGTCTATGTGATCGTGCCGATCTTCCAGTCGATCGCGATCTCCTTTTATGACTGGAACGGTCTCTACAGGCCAGATGGAAGCTGGTCCGCCGAGTGGGTCGGCTGGGACAATTACGCCAAGCTCTGGGATGATCCGAAGTTCTGGACGTCGCTCGTCAACAACGTGCTTTGGCTGCTGCTCTTCATGTTGGCCGTTCCCGCTGGGCTGGGCATCGCCCTGTTCCTTAACCAGACCACGCCAGGCATGCGGATTTACAAGTCGCTATTCTTCTTCCCGTTCGTGATCAGTCAGGTCGTTGTCGGTCTTATTTTCGGATGGTTCTACAACCCAGATTTCGGCATCGTTGGGCAGGTCTGGAAGTTCTTCTTCTGTGAGGAAGTCATCAACATTGTCGGCAATGTCTCGACGCGTTGCTCAGTCGCGCCGCCTGCACTGCTGGCGAGTGAAGAGTACGCGACTTACGGCCTGATTGCCGCCGGTCTCTGGCCGCAGATCGCTTACTGCATGATCCTTTATCTCACCGGCCTCAACAACGTTTCCTCTGAGATGATTGAGGCTGGCCGCCTTGATGGCGCTAAGGGGTGGAAAATGCTGCGCTATGTTGTGCTGCCGCAGCTAAAGCCAGCCACATTTATCGCCGTGGTGGTGACTGTCATCGGCGCGCTTAGATCGTTCGATCTGGTGGCAATCATGACGCAGGGAGGACCGGGGCAGGGCTCTACCAATGTGCTCGCATTCTACATGTATGAGACGGCGCTCGGTGAGTTTGGCTTCCGATATGGGTATGGCTCTGCCATCGCCACGGTTCTGTTCGCCATCATGCTCGTTTACATCAGCTACTTCCTCTACCGGATGTACCAGGACGAAAAGGTAGGGCGCTAAGATGTTTCCCAAACCAGTAGAGAATTCCGGTCGCGGCGTTTTTCTCGGCTACAATGTGGCCGTTCCTATTGCGCTGTTCATCTGGCTCCTGCCGCTGTTGGCGATTTTCATGACCTCCATCCGCCCCGAAAGCGACATCGCATCGGGCAACGTGTTTGGATGGCCGTCTGATTTCCTGCTGATCGAGAATTACTGGCAGGTCATTCAGGAAACGAAGATGGGCCAGTATTTCTGGAACTCCATCATCATCACGGTGCCGACGGTTATCCTGTCCATCTCGCTCGCGTGCCTGGCCGGCTACGCCCTGGCTATTTACAAGGTGCCGCTGCCGTTCCTCGGCAATTGGAACGTGGCCGTGCCTCTGTTTCTTTTGTTCGTCGCAGGCAACTTTGTGCCGTTCCAGATCCTGATGGTGCCGGTTCGTGATCTTTCCAACTCGCTTGGCATCTACAACACGGTCTGGGGTCTGGTGTTGTTCCACTCCGCCTTCCAGACCGGCTTCTGCACGCTCTTCATGCGCAACTTCATCAAGGCGCTGCCATATGAGTTGATCGAGAGCGCGCGCATTGAAGGTGTCGGAGAGTTCAGGATCTTCTGGCACGTCGTGCTGCCGCTGGTGCGCCCGGCGCTCGCTGCTCTGGCTGTGCTGATCTTCACCTTCATCTGGAACGAGTATTTCTGGGCGACCGTTCTCACCACCGACGACACGGTGAAGCCCATCACCGCCGGCATCGAGAGCATTAAGGGTCAGTATCTGACAACTTGGAGCCTTTATTCCGCCGCTGCACTGATGGCTGCTGTTCCGCCGGTTTTGATGTTCTTCGCGATGCAGAAACACTTCATCGCAGGTCTGACGCTCGGCGCCGTCAAATAGGCTCACTCTCATGTCTGAAACGACCCATACGCTCCGTCTCGACGGGGCGGCCACAACGCTCGTCTTGAGTTGGGAAGATGATATCCCGGTCATGATCTATCACGGGCAGTTGTTACCCGAGGATTTGAGCCTCGACACGCTCGTTGGCATGGCAACACGGCCGGTGCCTTATGGGACCCTTGATGAGAACCGACCCATCAGCCTGCACCCAGAACTCGGTCGCGGTTTCATGGGGCATCCGGCGCTGATCGCCCACCGGCCTCAGGCTATGGGCAGCGGATGGGCCGGCCTGTTCAAGCTTTCCCGCGTTTACGAGATCGAGGATGGCGTGCAGTTCGGCCTGCACGATGCGGATCGTGGCCTCGACTTACTGATCACCATTCGGTTGTGCCCAGAAACGGATGTTGCAACCTTCTCGGCGCAGCTCACCAACACGTCTGATGCGCCCATTATTGTGGATTGGTTCGCCGCACCGACACTCTCCATCCCTCAGGCTCTGAGTGAGCATATGTCGTTTCATGGTCGGTGGACGGCGGAGTTTGAGATCGACCGCAAACCCATCCCATTAGGACTGTCCAAACGAGAGAACCGACGCGGGCGCACGTCTCACGAAGCGTTTCCCGGCACCATCCTGCTGGCCCCCACGACTGACGAAGAGACGGGTCCTTGCCTCGGTGTGCACATGGGCTGGAGCGGCAATCATCGCATGCTGCTGGAACGCATGCCCACCGGTGATACCCAGTTGCAGATGGGGATTTTGATGTTCTCAGGTGAGGGCACGCTGGAGCCGGGCAAGCACCTCAATACGCCTGAAGTCTATATTGCGCGTTCGGGCCAAGGCCTGAACGATCTGAGCCAGAAGCTGCACGCCTATCTGCGCAAGCACGTTCTGGACTTTCCAGATAAGAAGAAGCCGCGCCCCGTGACGGTGAATACGTGGGAAGCGCTCTATTTCGATCATGACCCCGAGAAGCTGACGGCGCTTGTTGATGCGGCGGCGGAGATCGGTGCCGAGCGCTTTGTGCTCGATGATGGCTGGTTCCTCGGTCGTGACGACGACACGTCCAGCCTTGGCGATTGGTACGCCGATCCCAAAAAATATCCTGACGGGCTGGAACCGCTTGCCAGCTATGTGCGGAGCAAGGGGCTGGAGTTCGGCCTCTGGGTGGAGCCTGAGATGGTGAACCCATCGTCTGAGCTCTATCGCAAACATCCTGATTGGGCCCTTGGTCTGGGCAACTATCCGGTGCTTCTTGGGCGCAACCAGCTCGTGCTTGATCTCACCAATCCGGCGGTGACGGACTATCTGTTTGAGCGTCTCGACACCTTGGTCCGGGATCACCAGGTTTCGTACCTGAAGTGGGATATGAACCGGGACCTCGTCTTGCCTGGTGACTCGTCCGGCAATGCAGCGGTGCACCGGCAGACTCTTGCGCTGTACGCTCTGCTGGACAGGCTGGGGGAAGCCCACGCCGATCTTGAGATTGAAAGCTGCGCATCCGGCGGCGGTCGGGTAGATTATGAGATCTTGAAGCGCACGCATCGTTTCTGGACGTCCGATTCCAATGACGCTGTGGAGCGAGTGCGCATCCAGAACGGTTTCAGCTACTTCTTCCCGCCCGAAGTCATGGGCGCGCACATCGGCCCGGCCTGGTGCCACACCACGGGGCGCGGCTTCCACGCCGACTACAGAGCCTTGGTCTCCAGCTATGGGCACATGGGTGTTGAAGCTGATCTGACCACGATGGATGATCGTGATCGCGAGATCATCCGCAAGGCCATCCACGATCACAAGCAGGATCGAGAGCTTTGGCATTCAGGCACGTTTCATCGGGTTCGCACAGTTGATCCAAATCTTCTTGGCGCGCTGACTGTCGGGCCGGGACGCCGGCGGGCCAGAATGGTGCTGATGCAGATCGACCGACCGCGTTCCACAGTGCCCCCCGTGATATCCATCCCAGGTCTGGATCCGGAGCGCCGGTATCGCGTGACGCTGCAGACGATCAATCAGACTGTGCGCGACGCCAATCGAAGCTTTGACCATCCGCTCTTCTCAGACGGCTTTGTCCTGCGTGGAGCGGAACTGGAAAGCGTCGGCGTCAGTCTGCCGTCGCTTTACGCGCAATCGGGTCTGGCGCTTTCGATCAATTGCGCTGACACTCACTAGCCCGGCCGGAAAGGAAGACAGCTATGGAATTGAACGCCAGCTTTCACGATTTGAAGGGCAAGCACGTCTTTATCACCGGTGGTGGTTCTGGAATTGGCGCGGCGCTGACCGAAGGTTTTGTGCGGCAAGGTTCGAACGTCGGCTTCAATGGATTGTCGGACCACGAACCGGTCGCGGAAAGGATGCGCAGCATCGGTCCGGGGAGCGCTCACTACATAGAGGCCGACAATCGCGATATCGATGCGCTTTACGCAGCTATGGATGAGGCCATCGCGAGGTTTGGCCCGATTGATGTCATGGTCAACAACGCGGCCCGTGATGACCGCCACAAGCTGCAAGATTGGGACGTTGAGGATTGGAACAATTCCATCTTCACCAATCTGCGGCCTCAGCACTTCACTGCCAAGAAGGTTGCCCCTTCCATGATTGAGCGCGGCGAGGGCGTCATCATCAACCTGTCCTCCATCAGCTACATGATGGGTAATGCGGGCTATCCGGCCTACGTGAGCGCCAAGGCGGGCATCACAGGCCTCACGCGCGGTCTGGCGCGGGAGCTGGGGCCCCACGGCATCCGTGTGAACGCAGTGATGCCCGGTTGGATCTTCACCGAGCGGCAAGAAGATCTGTGGGCGACGCCCGAAGGTGTTGAAGGCCATATCGAACGCCAGTGCCTGAAACGAAAACTGATGCCCATCGATATGGTGGAGCCCGTCCTCTTTCTGGCCTCCAAAGCCTCCGGTGCCATGACAAGCCAAAGCGTTGTTGTTGATGGTGGCGTGGTGTTCGGTGCCTGATGGACGTGCAAGAAACACATAAGCCAACTGCAGCACCCTCCTGGGTGGCGGTGGACTGGGGCACCAGCAATTTGCGCGTCTGGGTTATGGATGCCGAAGGCGGCATTATTTCTGCGCTCAAGTCCGACAAGGGCATGTCCGGTCTGGTCTCCGCCGACTATGAGACTGTGTTGGTCGATCTCCTGAGTGAGCATTTGCGCGCCGAGTCCGTAAATGCACCTTTGCCTGTTGTGGTGTGCGGTATGGCTGGCAGTCGCAGCGGCTGGCTGGACGCTGGCTATGTGGATCTGCCGGTTACGGCCTCGGAACTGATGGGATCGACCGTCTCGGTCCCTACAGACGACAAGAGACTGTCTGTCCATGTTCTTTCCGGCCTTCGCCAAATGCATCCGGCAGATGTGATGCGTGGGGAAGAGACCCAATTGGTGGGTTTTGCTGAAAGCAATCCGGGGTTTGTCGGTCACCTTTGTCTTCCGGGCACCCACTCCAAATGGGTCATGTTCGAAGCTGGCCGCATTGCCAACAGCCAGACGGTGATGACGGGAGAGTTGTTCGACATTTTGCGCAATCACTCCATCCTGGCGAACTCTGTCGCCAGCGAGGCCGATGCCGGTCTTTCAACAGCAGCCTTTCTTGAAGGTGTGGAGCGAGGCTACTCGAACGCAGGCGCCGCGCTTGGGCAGCTCTTTAGCCTGCGGGCTGAAGATTTGGTGGGTTACGGCCGGACCAATCATGAGCGGCTTGCGGTCTTGTCCGGCCTTCTCGTTGGGTCAGAGTTTTTGACGGTCGCTCCGTCCGCAGATCTGCCCATTGTCTTCATAGGATCTGGGAAGCTTGGACCGCTTTATAAACGAGCCGCCCGGCACCTTGGTTTTGACGGCGATTCCATAAGTGGCGAAGAACTGGTGCTGCTCGGCCTCAAGCGCGCCTATGAAACACTGAAGGCGTCGGAGACGCGAAACGCGCAGGAGATGGCCCAATGAAACACCGCAACATCATAGCCATCACCCGCGGAATCGAACCTCACGAAGCTGCGGCCATTGCCACCGCTTACGCGCGGGCCGGCATCACGCGTATCGAAGTGCCGCTGAACTCTCCTGACCCGTTCAAGTCTATTGCCGAGATGATCAAAGCAGTGGAGGGTATGGCCGAGATCGGAGCGGGGACCGTGCTCTCCACCGACCAGGTTTCTGATCTGAAGTCGGTGGGCGGTCAGTTCGTCGTGTCACCAAATGCGAATTTCGACGTGATAAGGGCAACAAAGGCGCAGGGTATGGAGAGTTGGCCCGGAGTTATGACCCCCACAGAGTGCTTCGCGGCCATTGAGGCCGGTGCCGATGGTCTCAAACTCTTTCCGGCCTCGCTCATTGGCCCCTCAGGCATCAAGGCCATACGTGCTGTTTTACCCGGTAATATGCCGCTCTATGCGGTGGGGGGAGTCGCCGACCAGGATTTTGACGCCTATGCAAAGGCAGGCTGTGATGGTTTCGGGCTCGGCTCGAGCCTCTATCGGACTGGCATGGGAGTGCAGGAAGCCGAAGACCTGGCAGCCGCCGCAGTGGCGGCCCACGACGGTGTTTTCGGTCAGCCATAACCGGCTCAGACGTTTAAACATGTGGTTGCCGTGGTGAGCGCAGCCGCCGCTAGCCCATACCGCGGCCTCAATTTGCACTCAGCGCGAAACTGTAGCGGTGGGGGATCGCCGCAAAATTTCGAACCGAACAGGCTTGCAAGTCCAGCAGCTTTCCCAGCCTGTGTGAGGCTCTGTCCTGAGTGAAGCCCAAAGGGTTACAGCGCGAGGTCAGAAAATGGCGGAGAGTGAAGGGCTTTGTTCGAACGCGACGACAAAGGCCGCGACTGCGGCCCGGGCTTTCGCCCGCCCCCGTGGAGCTGTTGAGCGAAGCGAAACTGGCGCGAGCGAAAAAGTGGCAGAGAGTAGAGGACGAAGTCCGAGCTCGACGCCAACGCACATTGGGTTGGCAGGCGGCAATGTGCAAACATAAATGGCGGAGCCGAAGGGATTCGAACCCTCGAGACGGTTCCCCGCCTACGCCCTTAGCAGGGGCGCGCCTTCGACCACTCGGCCACAGCTCCGCTGCCGGTGTTAAGCGAGCGGCAAATGCGTTTCAAGCGCGAAAGTTCTCTGGAACTGGGAAAACCTCAGTAGCGAGCATGGAGCCCCAAAACATCGAGCCAATGTGTGGATTCGGCGACTCGCGGTGTGTTTCCACTTCCCCTCAGTGTTCGGATGGCTGAATTTAAGCCTTCTTTAAGGTATGAGCCCCGGTGGCCGGGATCGCAGTGTCATTTGTGCAACAGAGTTTTCCAGCCTCGTGATTCCCGACTGCCGCCAAACCCGCCGCTTGTTGCGGGCATCGCCCAGCTTTGTCATTTCAGGTGCGGGAAAAGGCGTGGACACGTCTCCCATTTGCAAATGGGGTTGGGGCAACGCTTAAGCGGACGTTCTTCCCTTAAGAAACTATATGACTGGAGGTCATACCATGAAACTCAAGAGCATGATCCTTGCTTCGGCAGCATCTCTCTTCGCAGTGAACGGCGCCGTTGCAGCTGATGCAATCGTTGCTGTTGACCCAGAGCCCGTCGATTACGTCCAAATCTGTGACGCATACGGCGCTGGCTTCTTCTTCATCCCAGGCACCGAAGTCTGCTTGGACATCTCTGGCCGCGTTCGCGTTCAGTACGGCTACACAAACCCAGCCGGTCCAAACAACAACCGCTTCGAGCAGGACGTTGATTACCGCGTTCAGTTCGACGCACGTCACGAGACAGACCTCGGCACCGTCCGTTCGTTCATCGAAATCGGCGACCAGGGCTATGTGTCTCAGCGCGGCTCTTTCTTGGAGAGCGTGCAGCCAAACCTGGTGTTCATCCAGATCATCGGCGCAAACGGCGTGACCTTTACAACTGGTCTGGCTGAGTCGCTCTACGACGGTGAGAGCATCATGACTGCTCTGACCTTCGCAAACGGTGGCTTCACCGGTGGCATCGCCTATGAAGATCGTAACGTTGCCGGCCTGGCACGTAACGCAAACCTCGTTGGCGTAGCAAACATCGGCACCAACCGCCTCGGCGGTAACGACGATGCAATCACTGCAAACCTCGGTTACTCCGTGGATGGCTTCTCCGTGACCGGTGAAATCGCCTACGAACTGGGCCGTGCTGCTAACGGTGTGAACGCTCCCCTCTCCTGGAACGTTGGCGCTTCCTACACTGGCGACCGCTTCGGCATCGCTCTGAACTATGAAGCAGCTACTGGCGTCAGCTATGCCCGTAACTTCGACTTCAACAACTACGAAGCAATCCGCTTTGGCCGCGACGAGCTGTCCATCGATCTGGACCTGACTCTGACCGACAAGCTGTCTGCATCTTCGGACTGGGATGTGCTCTTCAATGCTCAGGGTTGGGCTGTCGAAAACACTCTCGCATACGCAGTGTCGAGCAACTTCTCGATCGAAGCTGAGTTCGACTACGTGAGCGACATGGGTGTCGATAACCGCACCAATGACCGCACATGGCACCTCGGCCTGGACTTCATCGCAACCTTCTAAGGTTTGATGGTCCGACCGTAAGGTCATCTCATGAGAAGGCCCGGTTGCTTGTGCAACCGGGCCTTTTCTTTTGAACCGTTTGGAGTTCAGCACTTCGGTTCTATCGCTTAGAAACAGTTCAGTGTTGTGTGTCTCCAGCGCTTTTTCGGAAGCCCGCCAGATGCAGTTCTTGCATTCCGCGATGAGCTACGGTTTGTTAACCATCAACTAAACGTGTATTTCACCACCGAGGCAATCACATGTGCAACTGGAAGCGTTGGATCTGGCCGGGAATTATTGCGTCGGCCATACTGACCGTCCTCGCCCTGTTTTTTATGTCTGGTCCCATCGAGCGTGATCTGACCGCTCGAACGGGCTCTACTCTTGAGGCCGCCGGTCTGGACTGGAATGAGCTGTCGATCGATGGACGAGATCTGACTGTCGGCGGACTAGCCTTCTCAGAACCAGAGCAGGCGCGAGCTGTTGATTTGGCCACCGCGGAGTACGGCGTTCGCGTTGTGCGCGATGCAACTGCTCTGATTCCGCCTCAAAGTCCTTACACCTTCACCGCATCCAAGACTGGGGACAGTGTTGAGCTTTCGGGCTTCGTTCCTTCCGAGCCAGCACGGGCCGATTTACTGGCAGCAGTGCAGGCCGTTCTTCCTGAAGCACAGATCGTCGATCAGATGGAGCTTGGACGGGGTGCGCCCGAAGGTTTTAGCGCTTTGTTGCGATTCGCGATCGCACAGTTGGCCGGTCTAGACGATGCTGAAGTTCAACTTTCTGACACGCAACTGAGTGCGTCTGGCCTGGCGATGAGCGACGCCTCCTATGCCAGCGTTGTTGCGGCCCTGGACGGCGATTTGCCGGGCGGCGGAGCGCTAGCGATGCGAGATATCCGCCCGCCGCTCGCCGAGCCTTACTTCACAACCATTCGTACTGACGAAACGAACGTGACGGTCACAGGCTTTGTCCCAGACGGCGAAACCCGCGCTGCGATTGCTGAGAACATTTCGAGTGCCTTTCCCAATCTGGTTCTGGAAGACAAGACACGTCTTGCGTCGGGCGCGCCGGATGGTCTGACGGAAGCCATCGCGTTCAGCACGGAACAAATGAAGGGACTGGCTTTTGGGGTGGCGACGGTTGATGGCACTGACCTTTTCATTCGCGGAACAGCGCTGAATTCAGAAAGCTTCCAGCAAGTACCGTCCGCATATGCGACGCAGGTTCCTTCCGGCTTCAACGCAGCAGGCGTGCGGATCCAGCCGCCGGTTGCTGATCCCTATCGCGTGACAATGTCCAAGTCCGAAAGCGGTCTTGAACTGTCCGGCGTTATGCCGACAGAGCAAGCTCGCCAGGGGCTTGCGGAAGCGATTGAAAGCGGCTCTCCGCAGGCGGCGGTGTCCAACACGCTGCGTCTGGCGTCTGGAGCGCCAGCCGGGTTTGCCCTGGGTGCCGACTTTGCCGCGCAGCAGCTGCCTCTCTTGTCCGACGGTGTTCTGACCCTCGATGGTTCGACCCTCAGCGCTCAAGGAACAGCGTCGTCGTCGGATGCCTACACGAACATATTGTCGGCTCTCCAAGACGATCGGCCATCAGCCATTGATTTGGGCGTGGTCAGCATCGTTCCTCCCTTGGAAGCAAACTATGGTTTCACCGCGTTAAGTGGCGACAACCGACTGGTTTTGAGCGGGCAGGTTCCAGACGAGTCTGTACGACAAGCGGTTCTGGAAAGTGCTGTCGAAGGACGCTCCGGCGTTGAAATTGTTGACAATTTGAGCTTCGCCAGCGGTGCGCCGACTGGCTATCAGGATCAGGTGGAGTTCAGCCTGTCGCAGTTGGCGCTGCTGGAAAGCGGCCGGGCAGGCTTCACTCCGGATGGCTTCTTTCTGGAGGGGCGGGCTTCCGGTTTAGCCGAGTTCGATTCCATTGGTGCAGCTCTTTCTGGCGACTTGCCAGGAGCTATGACGCTCGCAGATGAGCGTGTGTCACCGCCCTTTGTTTCGCCCTACGAGTGGTCTGCAGAGTCTGACGGTACCACTCTGGTGCTGGAGGGTTTGGTTCCCAGCAACGAAGCTCGCTCCAATCTCGTGGTTGCCGCTGAACGCACCGGTGCGAGCGTAACCGACAATATGCGCCTCGCTGCAGGCGCTCCTGAGGGTTTTGAGGCCGGCGCTATTTTCGGAATTGATCAGCTTGCTGCTCTGGAAAGCGGTCGGGTGACCCTTTCCGACTCAAACTACACGGTGAGCGGTCAGGCGGGCGATGGTGCCGCTTTCGAAGCTGAAACCGCACGGGCATCGGGGCCGCCGGTGGGTTTTTCGACCGCCGAGGCTGCTATTCTGCCACCGGTGGTGGCTGATTATGCGTTTGACGCGTCTCTGTCGGGCGATGTCATCCGACTGTCCGGCTTCGCACCCACTGTGGCTGATCGGGATGAGGCGGAGGCCTTGGCGCAGTCGCGGTTTCCGGATGCCACGATTGAGAACGAACTCCAGCTGGCTGCCGGTGCTCCATCTGCCTATCAGGCGGGAGTTGATTATGCGTACAGTCTGATGAGCCGTTTTGAGGCCGGGCGCGCGGGTTTCGAGGGAACACAGTTCTCCGCAGAAGGCACGGCGAAAACGGTTGATGACTACGAAGCTGCGACTGCCCTGTCGGGTGCCTTGCCGGCTGGGTTTGCTGCGGGCGACATCGTGATCGATCCGGCAATCGTGTCTCCGTTCACCGTGACAGCAGTGCGCAACCCGCAGTCTGTTGTGCTGGATGGTTTCGCGCCTGACGCGGCGGCGAAGGTTGCCGCCGAGGATGCCGCAGCCAGTGCTATGCCCGGCTTGACCGTAGTCAATCAACTGAAAATCGCCTCCGGCTTGCCGGACGGCGTGAGCTATGGGGAGTCGTTGATCTTCGCGACGGACCAGTTGGCGCAGTTCGACAGCGGAACGGTATCCATCACCGACACATCCTATTCTGTCTCTGGCATGGCTTCGTCAGAAGCGGCTTATGACACGGTCATCAACGCACTTGCCGCTTCATTGCCTTCCGGTCTTGAGCTGGCGTCCGAGTCGATCAGCCTACCGGTTGCCTCGCCTTATGTTTGGTCAGCCCGACGTGACGGTGATGCAGTTCAGATCAGCGGCAATGTGCCATCAACTGACGTGGGTCAGACGATCTCTGACATGGCAGAGGCCCGTTTCTCTGGGCTCGACGTGACATCCGATCTCCAGCGCGCCGGTGGCGAGCCCGTGAATTTTGAAGGCGCGGTTTCCGTCGCACTGACAACGCTCAGCCGGATGAGAACCGGATCAGTTAGCCTTGAGGGCACGAAGATGACGGCTGAAGGCGAGACCTTTACCCCATCTCTGCGTGATGAACTGACTTCCGCCATCACGAATGGGTTGCCCGCTGGATACACTGGCACGGCCAATCTGACGGCGCCGGATCTGGAGCCGGTAGAAGCGCAGCGTTGCGATGAATTGGTGGCTGAACGGATGCAAGAGGCCACCATCGGTTTTGAGACGGCGAAAGCCGTCATTCGTCAGGAGAGTTTTGGGCTTCTAGACGAGTTGAGCGGCATCGTTTCTCGCTGCCCCGGCACGCGTATCGAGGTCGATGGCCACACGGATAGCGATGGAAGCGAGAGCTATAACCAGCGTCTCAGCGAGGCCCGGGCCAATGCCGTGCGGAGCTACATGATATCGGCCGGTGTTGAGGCCTTGCGTATTCGCGCTCGGGGCCTCGGAGAAAGCCAGCCGATCGCTGATAATGACAGTGAAGAAGGTAAGGCCCTGAACCGCCGTATCGAATTCCAGATTGTGAACTAGGACAGCCCGAATGATGTATCTTATTGGACAATATTGGTTTTTCCTGCTGATCGCGCTGGTGGCAGGCATCATTTGGGGATGGGTGACATCCGAGAAGAGGGCTGACTGACGGGGCACTTTCCGCCCCCGTCGTCTTCTTCACCTACGGAACTGAAGTTTGGAGCACAGATATGTTGCCACTTGCCATACAGACATTTCTACTCATCGCCATCGCCTGGATTTTGGGCTGCGTTATCGGATGCTTCCTTCACTGGTGGTTCGGCCCCGCGACTGTCCGACGCGAACACGCTGCTGCTGAGGGCGCAGGCGGAACACGTATGGCCGGAGGAGCCATTGCTGCAGGATCGGCAGGAGCCGCTGCCGGGTCATTCCGAAGCACGCGTCGTCCCAGACTGATAGGCGAAGCCAGCGAGATGCCAGAGCCTGCCCCAGCCCCTGCTGCTGCTCCCGCTGAGCCGGCACCTGTCAAGGCTGCGGAACCAAGCCCTGAACCTGTTCCAGTCGCCGCGCCGGCAGCGGCCGCCACTTTGGGCACAGCCCTCATTGTCGATAAGAATGATGAGAAGGCGAAAGCCGCGGATGCAGCCGGTGAGCGCCCTACAGCCCTTGCCGGGCCACGGGGTGGACAGCCCGATGATCTGAAGATGGTCAAGGGCATCGGCCGTCAGAACGAGGGTCGGCTTAACGCCCTTGGAACATATCATTTCGATCAGATTGCCGCTTGGTCCGAGAGCCAGGCCAAGTGGGTCGGCACTTATCTTGCGTTCCCCGGACGCATTGAGCGGGAAGACTGGATCAGTCAGGCCGAGGTGCTAGCGAGGGGCGAGGCGACGGACTTCTCCAAACGCGCTGCATCCGGACAGGTGAAAACATCAGCGGGCAAGGCGGAGGCAGTCGGTTCGGACTTCGGCGCAAAGAAACCGCGTACCATGAAGGCGCCCCGGAAAGCCGGGCCTGACAAGCTCACCGAGATTGATGGTATAGGCAATGCCGTTGAGAAACGGCTGAACGAACTCGGCATCTACCATTTCGACCAGATCGCGAAATGGACCCCTGAAAACTGTGCCTGGATTGGCGGGCAGATCGGTTTCCCGGGCCGTGCCGAGCGCGAAGACTGGGTCGGCAAGGCCACGAAGCTGTCCTAGGGCAGCTCACGGTCCTGCTGCTCTGCGGGTCGTCTCACAAGTTCAGCTTGGTAGAGATGTCAATTTGACAGCTCTGGCGACCCTGTATCGAGCCGTGGCGGATTGATTGCCTGCACCTTCACGCGGCTGGACCAATGCAGAACTCGGCGACCGCTTGAGCGAGCTTTCCGGCAAGCACGGGCGTAGACCCTTGATCAGGAAGCTTGAGATGTCGCGTGGCGCCACGGGCCATGCGGCGCGTTTCGACCATCTTGCGAAAGGTGTTGCCGCTGGTGATCGTTGAGTTCTCGGGCTCAATGATGAGGAGAGGGACTCCAGCGAAGCCTTCAAACAGGTCCCACCGTTCTGCAAAACCTTGAGACAGGTCCATTGTGACCAGCCGCTTCAGATAGAGTTCGCTCATATCGGGCCTGTAGCTGCTATCTCCCTGTGGCTCCTGAACGTGACCCGCATCCAGCATTCGCTCGAAGTCCAGGGGCCTCGCCTTTGGAAACTGCTTGGCTTCATGACTGGATAACCGGTCCAACGCCTTCTCGCGGCTGGGATTGCTTGGATGTCGGCGGATGAAGTATTGCAGTCTCGCGAGCCCTGTGGCGTCAATGGCAGGGGCACCGTCGAGCAAGGTCAGACTGAGCACACTGCCTGGGCGCGAAGCCGCCATCGACATGCCAACAAGGCCGCCATATCCGCTCGCTACAAAATGGGCATGGTCCACGCCCAGCCCGGTTAGGGTGTCGATCAGATCGTCGCAATCCTTGGCGTAACCCAACTCCCCGACGGATGATCGCCCGCGGCCACGAGGGTCCAGGGCTATGACGGTCGCCGGGCATTTGCGGCATACTTCTGCAGCAAAACTCTCAAACTCGCGTCCTGTCCGTTCGATGGTTGGCAGGCAAAAGAACTGGGAGCCACGTTGCCCTGGAGGCGCCGAGGTCCAAACCCGAACTGAAAGCTCAACACCATCTCGCGCTCTGATTGTGCGCACTGAAGACTTGAGGCTCAGGTCATCCGGCTGGGCGTCGGAGTTTTTCGTGTTATCATCGACCGGCATGGATCCAAACTAACGCGTTGATGCCGAAAGGGAAACTCCACCAGTCAGCCCTTGCGCAGATCCTCTTCGATCGTCAGTCGGTCGCCGGCGATGCGGGTCTTGTAAACCTGATAGTTTTCCATGATCCGCATCACGTAGTTGCGGGTTTCAGTGAAGGGGATGCGTTCGATCCAGTCCACAACCTCCTCCACGCTCTTGCCGGCAGGATTGCCAAAGCGCTGAACCCACTCCGCCGCGCGACCTGGACCGGCATTGTAGGCGGCGAACGTGAGCACATAGGAGCCGTTGAACTTTGCTCTTTGCTCGGCGAGGTATTTTGCACCCAGAGTCGCATTGAGCGCTGGGTCGCGGGTGAGCGCTGACTTCGAATATCGCAGTCCGTGACGTTTCGCGACGCCCTGCGCCGTGCCGGGAAGGAGTTGCAGCAGACCCAGCGCGCCGGCTGGCGACTTTGCATCGGCTCTGAACGCGCTTTCCTGACGCGCGATCGAATAGGCGAGTGCCTTGCCCACAGACGAGATGTTGGCGTTGGATGGAATAACGCCCAACGGGAAGGCCAATGTGTCAGCAGGAAGGCCGCGTGTGTAGGCAAGCTTGCCTACCTGCAGGGCCATGTTGAAGTCGCCCCGCTTCTCTGCGTTCAGAGCCAGAAGCGCAATCTCCCCTGGGCTTTGCAGTGTCCTTCCCAAATGCCGGTAGAGAAGTCCGGCGCGCCAGCCATAGCCAGCGGCTTCAAGGGCCTTGATGGCCTGAACCATAGGTCTGCGCGCAAAGTTGGCTCTGTCGCCTGCACTGGCGCGTTGACGGCGGATGCCAAGCTTGCGCACTCCGATCTTTGCTGAGGCAAGCTGTCCGTAGAACGTGCCGGGATAGGCCGCTGCGGTGCGATAGAATTGGCTTGCCCGGCTGCGGTTTCCCGTAGCTTCGGCCGTCCGCCCGAGCCAGTAGTTCGCTCTCGATACGCTCAGCGGCTGGCTCGAGGCGCTAAGGATGTTGGAGAAATGCGTTTGCGCCCGACCTGGGTCCCGCAGAAAACGCAGCGCATACCATCCCGCATGAAACTCCGCATCAACCTTGGCACGGCGACCCGTCGCGCTGTGGGTTGCGACCACATTGTAAGCTGTGACGGGATCGCCGAGGTCCAAAAGATCTCGCGAGATCAGGCGGCGTTCCACCCACCACTCGTCCGGGTCGATGAGCACATTGGGATCGCGGGGCGCGGACAGCAGCAGCTTGGCTGCTTCGCGTGGGCGATCCGAACGGCGCAGATGCTGAATGCGGCTGAAGACAAGCCCGGCGTCACCATTCCAGCTCGGATGGACTTTCTGGAGCGCAGCTGCCGCACCCTTCCGCCTGACAACGGCACCGCGACCAGCGGCCAGACTTTCGGCATTGGCCAGCGGCGCGATGGGGATGGCAGCCTTCACGCGCTCTTCGTAGAGCATGGTGTCCATGCGCCTCTTATGGTCCGCCCGGGTGAGAAGAGGAGCAAACTGTTTGGCGAGGGCCGCCTGTTCCTGAGTGCTCATTTTCTCGGAATGATAGAATGGTCGAATTATGTTAGCCGCGCGGCTCGTTTGGCCCGTGCGCATGTAGGCCTGTGCGAGGGCGCGTTTGCCCTCATCGCTTGCGGGCATGGTGCCACCGAGAATACGGATGATCTCTCCGTCGCCCAGTCCGAGGCGCACGACGGCCCGTTCGTAATTCGCCCGCATGGTGATCTGGCCCGGCCAATCGGATAGGTCGCCAGCGATTTTGGCAAGATCGTTGGGGGGCACCCGTAGCGCGCTCGAAAGAGCAATCGCCCAGGCAAGCGCCTTGCGCTCGACCGAACCTGGCCGCATGGACGCACGAATGGCCAGAGCACGCTGCGTGTCTTTCGATGTGACCGCATTCATGCCCTCGCGCAGCGATGCGGCATAGGCGGAGCTCAGCATGATGAGTGAGAGCAGTGAGAAGATCTGAACGGTAGCCAGGAGACAGGTCGCGCGGCGCATGGTGATTCCGTGAGTTGACTGAGGGTTATCTGCACAATTGCAGCATTCACGTTATGGTTTTGTTAAGGCGCTGCCATCGGCTGTTAAGTTCGCCAGCGCAGCTGTCGTGCCGCGCATTGCAGGCGGTGCACGGGTTCAATATGGTGCGGCCACTTCGCGGGGGCGCAACCTCGCCCGACGCCCAATCACTTGAGACCCAACATGACCGATCTGTCCCTTTTCAAAGGCTCCATGCCCGCCCTCGTCACGCCGTTCACACAAGACGGAAAGGTGGATGAGAAGGCGTTTGGGGAGTTCGTCGAATGGCAGGTGGAGCAGGGCAGCCACGGCCTTGTGCCAGTGGGTACGACGGGCGAAAGCCCAACCCTCACCCATGATGAGCACAAGCGGGTCGTTGGCCTTTGCATTGAGGTGGCCAATAAACGCGTGCCAGTGATCGCTGGCGCCGGGTCCAACAACACTGTCGAAGCCGTGGATTTTGCAAAGTCCGCGCAGGCTCAGGGCGCCGATGGGCTGCTTGTGGTGGCGCCTTATTATAACAAGCCCAATCAACGCGGACTGGCGGCGCACTATGGCGCTGTGGCTGAAGCAACGGACCTGCCGGTTGTGCTTTACAACATTCCGGGGCGCTCAATCATCGACATCCTGCCAGACACCATGTCTGCGATGGTGCGCGCCAATCCGAACATCGTTGGAGTTAAGGATGCGACCGGCAAGATCGAGCGCATTTCAGAGCAGCGACATGCCGTGGGCAAAGACTTCATCCAGCTTTCTGGCGAAGACGCAACCGCGCTCGCCGTTATGGCTCACGGTGGCCATGGCTGCATCTCCGTCACTGCCAATGTGGCGCCGGCTCTGTGCGCCGAAATGCAGAACGCGTGCATGGCGGGTGATTTTGCTGCAGCTCTACAGGTTCAGGATCGCCTGCTGCCCCTTCACAAGGCGCTGTTCATTGAGCCCAACCCTACCGGTCCCAAATATGCCCTGTCTCTCCTGGACAAGCTTGAAAATGTCGTGCGCCCACCGCTCGTGACCATTGAGAGCTCGACCGAAAAGACCATTCGGGACGCCATGGTTCATGCCGGCCTCTTGAACTAGCTTGCGCCGCCGAGTTTCCATACCCATCTGCTCGCAATGGCCAAGAAACCAAAGTCCAGTCAGAACGGCAAAGTGGTCGCGGAGAATCGCCGTGCCCGCTACGAGTTTGCTTTGGAAGATGCCATTGAGGCCGGGATCCAACTGACTGGAACTGAGGTCAAAAGTCTGCGCAATGGCAAAGCCAACATCGCGGAGAGTTATGCCAGCGCGGAAGATGGCGAACTGTTCCTCATTAATTCGCACATTCCCGAATATCTACAGGCCAACCGCTTCAACCACAGTGAGCGGCGTCCTCGCAAACTGCTGGTCCATCGGCGGGAGCTCAATCGCTTGATCGGGGCGACGCAGCGTGAAGGCATGACCATCGTTCCGTTGCGCCTGTACTTTAATGACCGAGGCATCGCTAAAGTCGCCATTGCGCTCGGCAAGGGCAAGAAGCTTCACGACAAGCGGGAAACCGAGAAGAAGCGCGACTGGCAGCGGGAAAAAGGGCGCCTGATGCGGGAGCATGGCTAGCGCTTTGCGTCGATCAGAAGCCTCGCCCGCGCAAACACTGCACTGAACATATCTTCTGTCAGCACGCCGGTATTGGTGTTGTATCGCGAGCAATGGTAGCTCGAAAGCACGGCAGGACCGAACGGTTGAGCAAACAGAAAATTGTGCCCAAATGGCGCATCTTTAACCGGGTGCCCAAGTGCGCGGATGGTCGACTGATGACCAATGGCTCCGAGGGTCAGGAGTACCTTGAGATTGGAGAACCGAGCGATTGAATCGATGAGGTAGTCGCGGCATGCGTTGATCTCCGCTCCGACCGGTTTGTTCTGTGGAGGCACACAGCGCACCGCATTGGTGATCGCGGTACCAACGAGTTTCAATCCATCGTCAGGGCCTGAACCGTATTGGCCGGTTGCGAATCCATGCTTCTGAAGCGTCGCGTAGAGCAAATCGCCGGCCGAGTCGCCGGTGAAAGCTCGTGATGTGCGGTTGGCGCCCGTGAGGCCTGGAGCAAGGCCGACAATCAGTAGCTCAACTGCTTCATCGCCTGCGCCCATGTCGTGCCATGTGGGGACCGGGCCGTTCCACCAACCCGGATGGTTCGTCTTCTGCTCGTCGATGAAGTCGCGCAGCCGTGGGCAGTGATTGCAACTGAAGGATGGTTCGCTGGGGACACTGAGGCGGCTCAGCGCATCTGCGCGAACGTGGTCCGATAGCGTTTCCTGGCCTCGGATATCAGTCGTCTTCATAGCCGTCGTCGAACTCATCTTGCGCAGAGCTTCGCTCGGGGCGGCTGAGACTGCGCCCCATTTCACTCTGCAGGGTTTTGAGTTCGATGAACTGATCGGCCTGACGGCGCAAATCGTCGGAGATCATGGGCGGAGAGGACTGTGTGGTGGAAACGACTGAGACCCGGCAACCCCTCCGCTGCAGAGCTTCCACCAGACGCCTGAAGTCGCCATCGCCGGAGAAAATGACGATGTGATCGACCTTATCGGCCATGTCCATCGCATCGACCGCCAGCTCAATGTCCATATTGCCTTTGATCTTGCGCCGGCCATCCGGCGTCGTGAACTCTTTGGCCGGTTTGGTGACCACCTTGTAGCCATTATAGTCCAGCCAATCGATTAGCGGTCGAATGGAGGAGTACTCCTGATCTTCGACGATCGCCGTGTAGTAGTACGCCCGAAGCAGATAGCCCTTCTCGCGGAAGCTCGTGAGCATTTTGCGATAATCGATGTCGAACTCCAACGCACGGGCGGCGGCGTAGAGATTGGCGCCGTCAATGAAGATGGCGATTTTCTCGCGCTGGTCGAACATGGTCCGCTTCTCCTGTCGTCAGGCCAGATAGCCCATAAGAGCTCCATATCGCAAACAGGAAGGGGTGCTCTTGTCCTTGCTTTCACCGCATTGACCCGTTATCGACGCAGCAACATCCGAACATTCCATGGAGCAGCGCATGGCCCGCGTAACCGTCGAAGACTGCGTGGACAAGGTCGACAATCGTTTCGAGCTCGTTCTTCTCGCCTCTCACCGCGCCCGTCTCATTGCCACCGGTCAACCCATCACCGTTGATCGCGACAATGACAAAAACCCGGTTGTCGCTCTGCGCGAGATCGCAGACGAAACCCTGAGCCCTGAAGACCTTAAAGAGCAGCTGATCCATTCGCTTCAGAAGCATGTTGAGGTGGATGAGCTGACAGAAGAAGATCTGCCGACTATGGCTGAAGATCCAACCGCCGTGCCAGCCATCGAGCCCGGTGCCGAACAGCCTGCGTTTGGCTCCATGAACGAAGAAGATCTGCTTCGCGGCATCGAAGGCCTTGTTGCGCCAGAGCGTTCTGACGACTTCTAAGGTCGATCGAAAGACGAATCTAAGTTTGAGGCGTGCGGCCTGTTCCGCGCGCCTTTTTCTTTGCCTATCTGGTAGGGGTGTTTCTATGATCGCTGCCGAAGGTAGCGATGGTTAGACAAGGGTGAACGCAGTTGGTTCGGCACTATGAGCTTGTGGAGCGCGTGCAATCTTATTTGCCGGATGCCGACGAGGACCTTCTCAACAAGGCTTATATTTATGCCATGCAGAAGCATGGTACGCAGACCCGAGCCGACGGCGCGCCTTACATCACCCATCCGCTGGAAGTGGCGAACATTCTGACCGAGATGCACCTCGATGAGGCCACCATCGCAACAGCTCTCCTTCACGATACGATTGAAGATACCGACGCGACGAGAAGCGAGATCGATAGCCGATTTGGGCCTGAGATTGGCAAACTGGTTGAGGGCCTGACCAAGATTCAGGGCATCAACTTTGAAAGCAAGCAGGTCGCACAGGCCGAGAACTTGCGCCGCCTGCTCTTGGCCGTGGCCGAAGACGTGAGGGTTCTGCTGGTGAAGCTGGCGGATCGCCTTCACAATATGCGCACCCTCGATGTCATGCGCCCCGACAAGCGCAAGCGCATCTCACAGGAGACTATGGATATCTACGCGCCTCTGGCTGGCCGCATGGGTATGCAGGACATGCGCGACGAGTTGGAGGAGCTGGCATTCCAATATCTCCATGGCGAGCGCCACGAGGCGCTCGTGCATCGGCTGCAGGAACTGACTGAGGAGAATAGAGACCTTGTGGAGTCCGTCCGGCAGGCGCTCATTGCAGAGTTAGCCGACCATGGAATCGAGGCGGAAGTCTATGGCCGTCAGAAGCGGCCTTACTCGATCTTCCGCAAGATGCAGCGCAAGGGCCTTAGTCTGGAGCAATTGTCCGACCTTTACGGATTCCGGGTGATCACCCAGACGGTGGACGAGTGTTATCGTGCTTTAGGGGCTGTCCATACGCGGTGGCAGATCGTGCCCGGACGCTTCAAGGACTACATTTCTGCACCAAAACAGAACGACTATCGCTCCATTCACACCACCATCATTGGACCGGAAAAACGCCGCGTCGAGTTGCAGATTCGGACGCGCGAAATGCACGGTGTTGCCGAGCGCGGAGTCGCGTCCCATTCTGTTTACAAGGATGTGGACGTGGGCAGCAAAAGGACGAGTTTAAGCTCCGATGGTGCTTACGGCTGGCTTCGCCAGACCATTGACCTTCTCGATGGCGGCGACAACCCGGAAGAGTTTCTGGAAAACACCAAGCTGGAGCTCTTCCTCGATCAGGTCTTCTGCTTCACGCCCAAGGGAATGCTGATCGCCCTTCCCAAGGGCGCAACGGTCATCGATTTTGCATATGCCGTTCACACGCGCATTGGTGATGAATGCGTCGGGGCTCGGGTGAACGGCAATCCGGCCCCCGTGACTCAGCGTCTGCGAAATGGTGATGAGGTGCATATCATCACCGGCCAGCGCTCCCACAAGGCGCTTTCGTGGGAAACGGCTGCGGTCACGGGCAAAGCTCGCGCCGGCCTGCGCCGTCAGGCCAGGACGGATGATGACCGGCGCTCGCGCATGATTGGACAGAGCCTTCTGCGCCACGCTCTCAGCAAGAGAGGGCGGGAGTTTGTGCAGGAAGATCTGGAAGCCATCATCGATGGCTTTGGTGTCCATTCCGTCGATGATCTGATCGTTCAGATTGGCGATGGGCGCATTCCACCGCGCAAGGTGCTAGCCGCCCTTGAAGTGCCAGAAGGTAGGGACGATGCGAACGCTTCAAGCAGTGATGCAGGGTCTGTTCGCCTCAGGAATTCTGTAAAAGCTCGCTCCTATGCGGCGCTGCAGGAGCAGATGCCACTTCGGTTTGCCCCCATCTGTGGCGCGCTGCCGGGAGATCGGATCATTGGCATTATGGAGCCCGGCGTCGGTATCACGGTTTACCCGTCCGATGCGCCGGGCCTCGCACAGTTCGAAGACAATGAATTCTGGATCGACATGCAGTGGGATTTGTCTCCCGGGGACGAAACGGTCTTTCCGGCGTCGTTGATCGTGGACGCGTCAGATGTCCCTGGCTCCCTGGCAAGCATCGCCGAAATCGTGGCCGACCATGGCGGCAATATTGCCGACCTCTCCATGACTCCGCTCGGCGCGAGCGGCGGCCTCGGCCAGTCGGTTCGGATGGCGATCAACCTTGAGATCGCAACGCTAAAGGCACTGAACAACGCCATGAACGACTTGCGCGACCATCCACTCGTGCGCCAAGTCTCCCGGCGCATGGAATAGGAGCGGCCGGCGTGACAGCGATGACAACCCAAGGCGTTCTGGATGTCTTTCGGGAGGCGGGTGCCATTCTGGAGGGGCACTTTATCCTCACGTCGGGGCGCCATTCTGCGGTTTTTCTCCAGAAGGCCCGGGTTTTTATGGACCCTGTTGGCACTGAAAAGCTCTGCAGCGCGCTGGCCTCGCGCATCCGGGACAGTCTTGGCGATGAAGTGGACTATGTCGTGGGGCCCGCTGTCGGTGGTATCATCCCCGCCTATGAAACCTCCCGTCATCTCGGCGTGCCCAACGTCTGGGTTGAACGTCAGGATGGCGAGTTTCGCCTTCGTCGTTTTGAGATTGAAGCAGGCGCGAAGGTTGTGATTGTCGAGGACATCGTCACAACCGGGCTCTCCATTCGTGAGACGGTCGAAGCCATGACCAAGATCGGGGCCGATGTCAGGGCCGCCGCTTGCCTGATCGATCGCTCCGGCGGAGAAGCGGATGTGGGCGTGCCGCTGATTGCTCTGGCGGAGCACAAAGTGCCTTCCTACTCGGCGGATGCACTGCCGCCCGAACTCGAGGCCATCCCGGCTGTGAAGCCAGGAAGCCGCAACCTGTAGGTCAGCCATAGAGTCTGCCGATCAAATGCGATCAACAAACCATCGTCGGGGTTTGCCAAACAGCGTTGACGGGCTAGTTCATGGTTAACGGGGGCCTTGGCGCTGCAAGCGACAGCCAGTGCCCTCGGTCACCGGATGTTCATCTAACCGTGGGACGCTCGGCTTATGCTGTTTGCGAGGCGCAAAAAACCAGACTGGCGTGAGGCGTTGCGGGTTGCCGCGTGGCCGCGAAAGTCGTGGTCGCGCTCTGTGTCCTATGTGCGCAAGCGCACCTGCCGCATTGCTGCATCTCCACATGAAATCGCTCTTGGCTTCGCGTTCGGCGTTTTCATGTCCTTCACGCCCTGGTTCGGCGCCCATATCGCGCTGGGGTGTGCCTTGGCATGGCTGCTGGGTGTATCCATGCTGGCAGCGGTGCTTGGCACACTGGTGGGAAACCCCATCACGTTCCCCATGATCTGGGCTGCAGGTGTGGGCTTGGGCAATTGGATGCTCGGTCGCAGCGCTGACATCGAACCTGCCCGTGGTTCTGAAGAGCAGCTTCTCAAGGCTGTCGAAAGCGGTTGGGATTATGATCGCATCTCCGTCGTGTTCCGCGCCGTTTGGGAGCCGATCATCAAACCCATGCTGGTGGGAGGCACCGTGCTGGGCGTGGTGGCAGCAGTCATTTTCTATGTCGTCATCCGCAAGTTCGTTGCCATCGTCCAGTTGCGGCGGCGCGCTCAACTGGAGGCGCGGGCAGCTGCCATCGCAGCAGAGTAGCCATTGGCTGCCCCAGAATGGCCCGAGTTCACCCATCAATGTCCGGCCGCCGTTGCGTGGTCCGCGCGCGCGGTCTAGACCCCATACAACCTGCGACACACTGATTTGCAGGGCACATTGAAAGTTGGACCTGTTGCATGAGCGAGCGAGTGAGCAAAGCGAAAGCCAGTGAGGGCGGTCTCGGCGAGACCATCAAGATCGTCGTTCAAGCGCTTTTGCTGGCTCTTGTTGTCCGAACCTTCCTGTTTCAGCCGTTCAACATACCGTCCGGTTCCATGATCCAGACGCTTCTGGTGGGCGACTACATCTTCGTTTCCAAATTCTCTTACGGTTACTCGAAGTACTCGTTCCCTTTCGCTCCAGACCTGTTTGAAGGGCGTATCTGGGGCGGTGAGCCTGAGCGTGGCGATGTCGCCGTGTTCCGCCTGCCCACCGACACCAGGCTCGACTATGTTAAGCGTGTCGTCGGCCTGCCTGGGGACCGCATCGCGGTCCGCGACGGAGTTCTGTTCATCAATGGCGAAGCGGTTGAGCGTCGTCCTGCCGGTGAGTTCGATGCCCAGGTTGCCGGCCTTGGCACCCTTCCGGGCCGCACTGCCGATGTTTACATCGAAACGCTGCCCAATGGCGTCACCTATTCGACGCTCGATCTGACGCCACTGGCTGACACCGACAATTTCGCTGAAGTGACTGTGCCGGAAGGCCACTATTTCATGATGGGTGACAATCGGGACAATTCAGCCGACAGCCGAACCGCGCAAGTTGGTTTTGTTCCGTACGAGAACCTGATTGGCCGAGCCGACGTTATCTTCTTCTCCATTGGAGACGGAGCCCGCCCATGGCAGATGTGGCGCTGGCCTGGCTCGTTGCGCCTGTCCCGCTTCTTCGACGGTCTGTGAGGCCAACTTCGTGGGGTCGAAGACAGGCTGGGAAGCCGAACTGGAAGCGTTGATCGATCACCGTTTTGGTGATCATGAGCTTGTGGCGCGTGCTCTCACCCACACCTCTGCCCGCCAGATCAGTGACGAAACGGGGCACTATGAGCGTCTGGAATTCTTGGGTGATCGGGTACTTGGGCTGACCGTTGCGGAGCTTCTGTGGCGGCGTTTCCCGGATGCGAGTGAGGGCGAACTCAACCGTCGTTTGAGCGCTTTGGTGAACGGAGAGACTTGCGCTGAAGTTGCCGACGAGATTGGCTTGCACAAGTTCATCCGAACCGGCGCAGATGTGCGCCAGATTACAAGCAAGCGCATGGCCAGCGTCCGTGCCGATGTGGTCGAATCGCTTCTTGCGGTCATTTATCTGGATGCAGGCCTTCCCGCCGCTCACAAATTTGTCGAGCGTCACTGGGGCGAGCGTGTGGCGCAGAACAAGGCTGCGCGTCGGGACCCGAAGACCGCTCTGCAGGAATGGGCGCACGCTATGCGCCAGAAATCGCCAGTCTATGCGGTTTTGGATCGGTCCGGCCCGGATCATGACCCTAGATTCGAAGTTCAGGTTCGGTTGGAGCCCGTCTCGGACAAAGGTACGCAAAAGCTGGACGGCGCGACGGGAAGGGGACGCTCCAAACGCGCAGCCGAACAGGATGCGGCTGAGCAGACATTGATACGCCACGGCGTTTGGGAGCAGGCATGACCGACCCGCAGGTTGAAAGCGTTGAAGAGGGCCCCATGCGCTCCGGATTTGTGGCGCTTATTGGTGCTCCGAATGCCGGTAAGTCGACGCTTTTGAATCGGCTGGTGGGTGCCAAAGTGTCGATCGTCACGCACAAGGTGCAGACGACCCGCAGCATCATCCGGGGCATTCTCACAACAGGGCGAACACAAGTCGTGTTTCTCGATACACCCGGTATCTTTCAGCCGCGTCGCCGGCTTGACCGGGCGATGGTGACGAGCGCTTGGGGCGGGGCTCGGGAGGCCGATGTCGTGGCTCTGCTGATCGATGTCGGGCGCGGCCTCACTGGGGATGCAGAGCGGATTGTGGAACAGTTGGCCGGCTTCAAAGGCCGCATCATTCTGCTGCTCAACAAGGTGGATACTGTCGCACCGGAGAAGCTTCTCGCGCTCTCGGCTGAGATCAATGACAAGGTCGACTTTGAGGCGACCTTCATGATCTCGGCGCTCAAGGGCTCCGGTTGTGAAGATCTGACCAACTGGCTGGAAGCGGAGATGCCCCTTGGGCACTGGTTTTACCCCGAGGATCAGCTCTCCGACCTTCCCATGCGCCAGTTGGCAGCCGAGTTGACCCGCGAGAAGCTCTATCTGCGACTCCACCAGGAACTGCCTTACTCGGCCCATGTCGAAACCGAGAATTGGGAAGAGCAGCCGGACGGCTCGGTGAAGGTGAGTCAGGTCATCTACATTCAGCGCGATGCGCACAAGCGGATCGTCATCGGCAAGGGTGGCCAGACGTTGAAGGCAATCTCAATGGCTGCGCGCCAGGAGCTTGGTCAAATTCTTGAGCAGACCGTTCACCTGTTCATTTTTGTGAAGGTGCGGGAGAATTGGGGAGACGATCCGGAGCGATACGCTGATCTCGGCTTGGAGTTTCCGGGCAGTTAGTCCCACAATGCGCTGATGGAATGGTCTGACACCGGCCTTGTGCTCGGTATTCGCAAACATGGTGAGAGCAGCGTCATCCTGGAAGCGATGACTCGTGGGCATGGCCGGCATCTTGGCCTGGTGCGGGGAGGGCGCTCACGGACCCGGCAGCCCGTGCTGCAGGTGGGCAATACGCTTGAGCTTGTGTGGCGTGCGCGCCTTGAGGAACACCTTGGTATCTACACCGCCGAAGCGGGTGCTCTGCGGGCAGCCGACGTGATGGCGACGCGCTCTGCCCTTGGTATCGTGCAGACCTTGGCCTCGCACCTGCGTCTGCTGCCGGAGCGCGACCCCCATCCCGAATTGTACGACGCGGCGCATGTCTTGCTGGACAATCTGGAAGACCCGCTGGTGGCTGGTGCGCTTCTGGTGCGGTTTGAACTCCGTCTGCTGGAGGAACTGGGTTTTGGGCTCGACCTGTCGAGATGCGCCTCGACAGGAGACAATGACGGGCTTGCCTATGTGTCGCCGAAGACCGGGCGCGCCGTTTCTGCAAGTGCCGGGGAGCCGTGGCATGATCGCCTGTTGCGCCTGCCGCCCTTTATCGCCCCGGGAGGAAAGACGTCGCTCACGGAAGGCAGGGATGTTGCTGACGGCCTTGCCATGACCGGGCATTTCCTGGCTCGCGATATATATGACGCCAGGGGCATTGAGCCCCCCCTGGCTCGGGACAGCCTGCGTGTCGAATTGGCACGTTAGCGGACTTCAGGCTGGCTGAAGCCGCGCGACAGCTTGTTCACGGATGGGCCAATGTGCCGCCGCAGCGAAGAGACCTGCGGCCACAGACGTCCACCACATCAGGTCATAATTGCCCGTCGCGTCGTAGATCACGCCACCCAGCCAAATGCCAAGGAACGACCCGACCTGATGCGAGAAGAAGGCGATGCCAAACAGCATGGCCATATAGCGGGTGCCAAAGAAGACCGCCACCAGCCCCTGTGTGGGCGGCACGGTCGAGAGCCAGAGAATACCCATCGCAGCCGAGAAGACGATGATCGAGCCCTGCGTGACCGGCAGGAGCACGAAGGCCATGATCACCACCACTCGGCCAAGATAGATGCCCGACAGGATGTAGCGCTTGGGAAATCGGCTCATGAGCGTGCCAGACCCGATTGCGCCGATAATGTTGAAGGCCCCGATAATGGCGATGGACCATGCTGCAAGCGGCGTAGGGCCGCAAATATCCACGATGTAGGACGGCAGATGCACCGTGATGAACGCCACATGATAGCCGCACACAAAGAAGCCCAGCACGAGCAGAACGTAGGATCGGGTTGAGAAGGCCTCGGCCAGCGCCTGCCGGATCGTCTGGTCGGATCGGCCATCGGGCTGGGCTGAGACTTCGGGCTTGCCGCGCAGTGTGATGGCGAGGATCGGCACTGTAGCCACCATCATTGCCAGGAGCAGAAGCGCAGTCTGGTAGCCATATCCGTCGATGAAAGCTTGCCCTAGGGGCGCAAAGACCAACTGGCCTGCCGACGAGGCAGCCGTTCCCAAACCAAACACAAGACCGCGATACTGCTCTGGGACGATGCGCGCGAAGGCAGCCAGAACGAGAAAGAAGGCCGAGGATGCAATGCCGATGCCGACCAGAACGCCAGCCGTCAGATGTAATCCTACGGGGTCGGTGGCCATGCTCATCAGGACAAGGCCGAACACATAGATCGCCGCGCCAAATGTGATGACGCGCCAAGTCCCATACCGGTCTGCAAAGCCACCGGCGAATGGTTGGACTGCACCCCAGACGAGGTTCTGTACCGCGATGGAGAAGGCAAAGATCTCCCGGCTCCAGCCATTGGCGTCTGTCATGGGCGTTAGAAACAGGCCCATGGCCGAGCGCGGCCCGAAGGTGAGCGTTCCGATCAAACAGCCGCAAACAACAACCGCAATCAGGTAGAGGTTGTGCGAGCTATACTTTGCCGTATCGCGGGCCGCTGTCATTGATTGTTCCCCCTTACGCTCAAGAGCGACGCAAGCGTCTCACATTCGTTTGACTAAACGCAATTGAGTTTTGTTGTGCGGCGACATGAACAAAACTCAACATCGCTCTAAATGTTGTTTCAGCCGTCCCAGCACGGTCCCAATCAGAGGAGCCCCCATAATGAAAAGCGTTCAAATCGTCTCCATCGCAGCAGTGCTTTCGCTTAGCGCGAGCACCTTTGCCCTTGCCGCTGGCCATGGCGGCCTGACCATCCCAACCGGCACCTATGCTGCTGACCCAACCCACTCCAACGTGACCTGGAAAGTCAGCCATTTTGGCCTTTCCAATTACACCGGTCAGTTCAACGCAGTGAACGGCACGCTGGAACTGAACGCTGAGGACCCGACAGCCTCCAAAGTGTCGGCTACGGTCGATATTGCAACGATCTCAACACCGTTCCCCAACGCTGATACGAAAGACTTCGATGGCGAGCTTTTGGGCGCGCAGTGGTTCAACGCTGACGAGTTCCCGCAGGCGACGTTTGAAAGCACCTCGCTCGAGCTGGGTGAGAACGGCACCGGGACGATGACCGGCGACATGACGTTCCGCGGTCAGACCGTGCCGGTGACCTTCGATGTGGAGTTGAACGGTCAAATGGAAAAGCACCCATTCGCCCCCGGCGCAGCGGTTGGGTTCACGGCCACGGGCATGATCGACCGCACCGCCTTTGGTTTCGATACTTTTGCTCCTAACATCGGCGCAGAAGTCGAACTGATCATCCAGACTGAGTTCATCGAGCAGAAGTAGTCCCATGGCAGTTGCCTTTGACAGTCAGCCTCCGGCGACTGCCCGCTACACATCGGTGGCGATCGTCTTGCATTGGACGATCGCCATCGCCATTCTGTTCCAACTGGCCTCTGGCCAGTGGATGGTGCACTGGGCACCCGAAAACTCCCAGCTTACCTTCGACACCTATCAGGTTCACAAGACCGTCGGTCTGATCGTCCTGGCTCTGTCATTGGCACGCCTGTACTGGCGTCTGACTCATAAGCCGCCCGCACCACAACCCAATTGGAGTGCCTGGGAGCACAGGGCCGCCCATGCTGCGCATTTGGCTTTTTATGGGCTCATGATCGGTGCCCCGCTCTCGGGCTGGTTGATGGTTTCCGTTTCGCCGACGGCCATTCCGACCTTCTTTGGCATGGTCGAGAGCCTTCCGTTCGCGCACCTGCCGGGCTTCACCGACTGGTCGGCAGAAGCGCGAAAGGTCGCCGAAGACTGGCTGATCCTTATCCACGAAATCTTCGCAAAATCGATTGTTCTGATCCTGCTGCTTCATGTGGCCGGGGCGCTGAAGCACCATTTTGTTGAGGCCGATGGAACGCTGAGGCGCATCTCTTTCAAGCGGCCTTCTCCCGGCACAGGTGCGGGCAAAGCTGGTCGGCATCTTGCCGTGTCGGCGATCCTGGCAACGGCGCTGATCGGCGGTGGTTTGATGGCCGGGCAGGTGACAAAAGGTGGCGAGGCAACCGAACGGCTCGCCCTGGCTTCCAGCGGCAATACGGGGTGGGTTGTCGATCTTGGGGCAAGCAATCTGGAAGTGAGCTTCCAATATTCAGGGGCCGAGACCATCGGCACCTTTGGCAACTGGTCCGCCGACATTGAATTTGATCCTTCGGCTCCTGAGAGTGGATCGGTGACCGTTGATATCGATCTCGGGCAGTTCACCATCGCCGACGCCTATCTCGCCGGACAGGCTGGCGGTTCGGACGGCATGGATGTGGCTACGAACCCAACCGCGCGTTTTGTCTCCACTGGGATCATGGCGGATGGCGATGGTTACCTTCTAGAGGGTGTGCTGTCATTCCGTGGTGTGGACGAGCCGCTGACGATTCCTTTCACCTATGAAGAAGTGGACGAGCAGGCGCTGGTTGCCGGAGGCACAGTGCTCGACAGGTTGACCTTTGGCGTGGGTGCTCAGAACGACCCTTCAGGCTCGTTTCTGGGGCAGGAGGTTACGCTCCGCTTTGAGCTAAAGGCAAGGCGCGCCGACACTACGCTGGGCGCTGAAAGCTAGAATCCAGCCACGCGATGAAGGCGGCTGTGGTGCTGTCGCGATTGGTTTCGTTGAGGCTTTCATGCCGCGTGTCGGTCAGGACCGACAGCGTCACGTTTCTGCATCCCACGCGCTCTAGCTTGGCGGCCATAGCTCGGGTTGCCTTTGCTCCCTCCGTTGCCGGGTCCTTCTCGCCACCCAGAATGTGGATGGGCAGCGTCGCCGGCAGGTTGGACAAATTGCGCGCATCGCCCGCGCTATAGATCAGTCGGGAAATATCCTGCCACATGGAGATGCTGGCCGGAAAGCCGCAGAGCGGGTCAGCGACATAAGCGTCAACTTCCGCGTCGTCTCGGCTCAGCCAGTCAAAGTTCGTGCGATTGGGCGCCAGCTTCTTGTTCCATGCGTCAAAGGTGAGTTTGGGCAGCACCTTGCTGGCCGTTGATGCACCTCTCAGACCCGCTTCCGCCTTCAGGATCAGCTGGGCAGCACGACCCGCGACGCCGCCCGAGGCATTGGAGTTCCAGACGGAAAGGGCGTCGCTGGCTTTTGGATTGGCGCAGGCATAATTCAGCGCCATCAGTCCGCCCGCTGAATGACCAAAAGTGACGAGTGGAACGCCTTGCCACCGGTTCCGCGCGAAGTCTTGCACACTTGCGATGTCGCTCAGCACCTTCGAGACGCCGCTCTCATGTGCATAGACGCGTGGTTCCGTATCGGGTGCTGAGGTTTTGCCGTGGCCTCGATGGTCGTGGGCTATGGATGCATAGCCCGCTTCCGACAGCGCTTTCTGAAATCGCCCGTAACGAGCTGCATGCTCGGCCAATCCGTGATTGATCTGCACAACAGCCTTTGGCTGGCCACCCGTCGCGTCCGAAAGGTAAGCGTGAAGTTCCGCGCCCGTGGGCGAGATTATCGTGACCGTTTCCAACATTCAGAGGTGACCAAAGCGAGCCGGCACGCCGGGCTACCGCGTCAGCTTTTGATATTTGATGCGGCGTGGGTTCTCGACGGCATCGGCACCCAGGCGGCGCTTCTTGTCTTCGAGATAGTCTTCGAAATTGCCTTCGAACCACTCAACATGGCTGTCGCCTTCAAAGGCCAGAATATGGGTGGCCAGCCGGTCGAGGAACATGCGGTCGTGGCTGATGATGACGGCGCAGCCGGCATAGTTTTCCAGCGCGTCTTCAAGCGCACCTAGGGTCTCGGTGTCGAGGTCGTTGGTTGGTTCGTCGAGCAGCAGCACGTTGGCGCCCGACTTGAGCATTTTGGCGAGGTGCACGCGGTTGCGCTGACCGCCGGACAGCGTGCCGACCTTCTGCTGTTGGTCTCCGCCCTTGAAGTTGAAAGCACCGCAATAGGCACGGGCATTCATTTCGTGCTTGCCGATCGACAGGATTTCATTGCCGCCGGAGATCTCTTCATAGACGGTCTTGTCGGCGTCGAGGCTGTCCCGGCTTTGATCGACATATCCGAGCTGGACGGTTTCGCCGATGCGGATCTCGCCGCTGTCTGGCGTGTCCTGACCGGTTATCATGCGGAAGAGCGTTGATTTACCGGCCCCGTTGGCGCCGATGATGCCGACAATGCCGCCCGGGGGAAGCTTGAAGTCGAGATCGGCGATCAGCTGTTTCTCACCAAAACCCTTGTTGAGGTTTTCGGCTTCGATGACGACGTTGCCCAGTCGTTCGCCGGCGGGAATGATGATTTGAGCCTCGCCGGGCTTGCGCTCGTTGGCGGCCTGCACAAGTTCATCATAGGCTTTAACGCGCGCCTTCGACTTGGCCTGGCGCGCCTTGGGGCTGGAGGCAATCCACTCGCTTTCGCGAGCGACAGCACGCTGGCGTGCAGCCTCTTCGCGGCCTTCCTGGGCAAGGCGCTTGGCCTTCTTCTCAAGATAGACCGAGTAATTGCCTTCGTATGGGATGCCGCGTCCGCGATCGAGCTCAAGGATCCAACCCGTGACATTGTCGAGAAAGTAGCGGTCGTGGGTGATGATCAGGACCGAGCCTTTGTAGGCGACGAGGTGTTTCTCCAGCCACGCCACGGTTTCGGCGTCCAGATGGTTTGTCGGTTCGTCGAGAAGCAGGAGGTCAGGTTCTGCGAGGAGCAACTGACACAGGGCCACGCGGCGCAGTTCACCGCCTGAGAGATTGTCCACGCTTGCATCGCCGGGCGGGCAGCGGAGCGCTTCCATCGCCATCTCGACCTGGCTGTCGAGGTCCCAGAGATTTTCGGCGTCGATCTGATCCTGAAGCTTTGCACCTTCCTCCGCCGTCTCGTCGGAGTAGTTCATCATCAGTTCGTTGTAACGGTCGAGGATCGCCTGCTTCTCCTTCACACCTTCCATGACGTTTTCTTTGACCGTCTTGGATGTGTCGAGCTGTGGCTCTTGAGGCAGGTAACCAAGGGTTGCGCCTTCGGCGAGCCAGGCTTCGCCGGTGTATTCGGTGTCGAGGCCGGCCATAATTTTGAGCAGGGTCGACTTACCGGCACCATTTGGGCCGAGAATGCCGATTTTGGCGTCGGGATAGAAAGACAGGTGAATGTTGTCCAAGACCTTTTTGCCGCCCGTATAGGTCTTGGTGAGGCCCTGCATGAAATAGATGAATTGGCGCGCCATGGCGTCCCCCGGGGTCGAATGAAATGTCTAGCGTCGGTGCTGATTTGCGCCGTATTTAGGGCAAAGGACGCCTGCGCAAAAGCCGCAAACTCAGCTTATGCAGTGGTGCAGGCTGCCAGCCGCTTGTTCGTGCGGTGCCGCTCCCGTAAACCGCCAAGGCGGCCGTGGGTTGGCCGCTTCGACATGGGCACGATGAATGCAGTCGTTCGGGCACGATGAATTGGTGGAAGCGCTGCGGGCTGTCGCGGAGCCAACGCGCCTGCGCATCGTCAACATGTTGCGGCAAGCAGAGCTGACGGTCTCTGATCTCGTGTCCATTCTTGACCAAAGCCAGCCACGGGTGTCACGCCATCTGAAGCTCATGGCCGAGGCGGGTGTTATCGATCGCAGTCGCGAAGGCACCAAGGCGTTTTACCGCCTGGCGCCTGACCCGTCCGTCGGCAGACTGATCGACGGAATTTTCGCCGATATGGATCCCGCTAGCGTGGTTTTCTCAACAGATGCGGAGAGCCTGACCGCCATACGTCAGTCGCGGATTGAGCAGGCCGGCCAGTATTTTGCCGCCAACGCGGAACGGTGGGATGAAATCCGCAGTTTGCATCTTCCGGAAGCAGCCGTTGAAGAACAGCTGGCCGAGTTGGTTGCGCAGCATGTGAAGGAGCGGACCAGACTTCTGGACATCGGTACTGGAACCGGTCGGATGCTGCAGGTTCTCGCGCCAATGTTTACAGAGACGACGGGGCTTGATCGGTCTGCCGAAATGCTTGCGGTCGCCCGCGCGCGGATCGAAGAGGATAAGGTTTCCGCTGTTCATTTGCGTCAGGGCAATCTTTTCGAAGCCGCCAAGCTGGGTCCTCAGTATGATGCCGTTGTGTTGCACATGGTGCTGCACTTTCTTGAGGAGCCGGGCCTGGCTGTTGAAGCCGCCGCCCGTACCCTGCGCGCTGGTGGGCGATTGTTTGTCGTCGACTTCGAACCGCATGATCACGAGTTCCTACGCGTCGAGCACAACCATCTGCGTTCGGGCCTTGGCAAAGATGAGATGGATCAGTGGGCTGACACGGCCGGTCTTGAGAGGCTGGATTATGTCAGTCTGAAGCCTGACGACAGCGCCATGGCTGGGCTGGTGGTTGGTATCTGGGTTATGGGACCCAAATTGTCCGGCAACAACCCGTGGACATGACCGGTCGCCAGTGCGCTGGTAGTGGAAACAAAAAGGCGCCCCGAAGGGCGCCTTACATTCATTCGGGGGTCATGTTGCTCAGATAAGGCCGAGCGTCAGTGCGGTAACCATTACAAATGCCGCTGTGACCAATACCAGATTGATCGACTTGTTCAGGCTCATTTGCACTTCTCCTTTTTACGGGAACCTTCAATTTTGGGACAAATGAGCGGGCTGTCAAGAAAGGACGCGTCGCCGGGCTTATGCGTCTGATGCACGTTTTGTGGGTGTCCGAAACACTCGTCCATCGATTGCCAGCAGTCCAAACATGATCATGGCCATGCCAAGCCATTGGTTCCAAATCAGAGTTTCCGACAAAAAGAGCTTGCCCAGAAGCAGTGCGACGATGGGCACTATGAAGGTGCAAAGCGATACATTCACCGCGCCAACTTTTGCTACGACTGCAAAGAACAGCACGTAGGCAAGGGCAGTGGAGATCACCACTAGCCCCACAATGGACCAGATTGTGGCTGCCGATGGCATCGCCATCTGGAGTGGGTTGTCCACCAGCAAGGCAACAGGCGCAATGAGCAGCGTAGCGCCCGTGAGCTGGCCCGCAGCCGTTACCATGGGGTCAGTCTTAGCGAAGCGCCGCGAGTAGATCGCGGCAAATCCGTAGCTGATGGCCGTCGCCACCACGAGCAACTGCGCGATGACGCTGGCCCCCAGCCCTTCCAGCGCTGCCGGGCCGATCATGACAATGATACCGATGAAACCAGCGGCGATGCCGACTGACTTCAAGCTGGTCAGCTTTTCGTCCGGCAGAAAAATCTGTGCGAACACTGCGGTCCAAAGCACGGTTGATGCGTTGATGATGGAGGCCAGGCCTGCACCGATTTCCCTTTGACCATAGAAAAGGAGGGCAAAGGGCAGAGCATTGGCCAGCAGACCCATCATCAGCCAACGCACCATGGACTGGCGGTCGAAACCGACCGCCTTCCTCGCAACCGCCACGATGAGCCACAGAATGATGGCGGCGAATCCGACGCGAAAAAGCACCAGCGTAAGCGGGGCGATCTCGGCGACTGCGACCTTGGTGAAAAAGAAAGCTCCGCCCCAAACGCCGCCAAGCGCCAGAATCATCAGCCAGTACAGAAGTGGTATCCGCATCGTGTTCCCCGTCCATGGGTCGCTACAGGGCGTAGCTGTGAACCGCAATCCGGAACCTGCGCGCAACACGGCATGGTCCGGTGTCTTTCAAACCGCACCTCCACATCGACATGCGTCGTCTTCAGACTGGCCAGAGGCCATAGGGGCCTCTACATCTTGGGTATGTCGATTTGGTCGCAAATTGCTGATTTGGTGCGCCGCACCGCTGGTTCCGCTTTCATGGCGGTGTTCGAGGCGGTTCGCACCTTCTTTGCTGGAGATGCCGAAACCCGCGCCCGAGTGGCGTTCTCCATCGCGATCATCGCTCTTTCGGCCAAGATGGCGAAGGCGGATGGCGTGGTGTCCGCTGCAGAAGTCCGTGCGTTTCAGGAGATATTTACAGTCCCCGACGAAGAGTTTGAGAACGTGGCCATGGTCTACAATCTGGCCAAGCAGGACGTTGCTGGCTTCGATGCATATGCGCGGCAGGTGGGTGACCTGTTCTCCGACGAGCCGGTGATTCTCAACGACGTGCTGGATGCGCTCTTTCACATTGCCGCTGCCGACGGCGTGGTCCATGAGGCCGAGATGGAGATGTTGCAGGCCATCGCCGCCATCTTCGCCGTCGCTGACAAAGACTTCAAGCGGCTGAGGTCGCAGTACACCGAGGGTGGGGAGCACGACCCATACACCGTGCTCGGCGCGTCGCGTGACTGGACGCTGCAACAATTGCGGGCGCACTACCGCACGCTAGTTCGCGACAACCATCCAGATCGGTTGATGTCTCGTGGAGTTCCGGCAGAGTTCATGGTGCTGGCACAGGATCGGATGGCTGCCATCAACGCTGCCTGGGATGAGATCGGCGCCGGATCAGGCCACAGTCTGCCATCGGCACAGGGTGCTGCCTGATCCATGGCCAAAGCCTATTCCGACCATGCGGGAGCGAGGCTTCGCCCGTCGCCCAATCACAATGAACGCCGGTTTGAGAGTGCGGGCGAGGGTGGTGTGGACATGCTGATCCTGCACTACACAGCCATGCCCGACGCCGAACGTGCGGTTCGCTGGCTCAGCAATCCCGAGAGTGAGGTCAGCGCGCACTATATGGTTTATGCCGACGGCTCGATTGATCAGTTGGTTCCGGAAAGTCGCCGCGCATGGCATGCAGGGCTGAGCGCATGGTGCACAGGCGCCGGCACCGGTCGCGATGTGAACTCACGGTCCATTGGCATAGAGATCGACAATACGGGTGTGATGTATCGTGGCGAGGATGCGGATGATGACGCGCCGATACTCCAGCCTGCCGCATACACTGATCGGCAGATTGAAGCGCTGATCCACTTGTGTGGCGGTATTTGTCAGCGTCATGCCATCGCGCCCCGCCATGTGCTGGGTCACTCAGACGTTGCGCCGAACCGAAAACAGGATCCAGGCGAGCATTTCCCATGGTCGAGGCTGCATGAAGCTGGCATCGGTCATTGGGTCGAACCCGAGCCCATAGGGTCGGGACAGTTCTTTGGGCCGGGCGACGCGGGAGCGCCGGTCGAAGCACTCCAGAAGATGCTGCGGCTTTACGGCTATGAGGTGGATGCGACCGGGTGCATGGATGCGCACACCTCGTCGGTGATCACCGCATTCCAGAGGCATTTTCGACCACAGCGAGTGGATGGCATCGCGGATCGGTCAACCATCACCACGCTTCACAAGCTGCTATCGAGCCTGCCAAGCCTCAGCTGATCGCGCTTTACTAAGGCGTGTAACCAACTTTCACGTAAACGTCACAATTGCGCCGCATGGGGCTGGCCTACGTCGCCGCGCTGTCGCGGGTTTGGTGCGCCTTTAGGCTCAACGCATCGAACATCATCGCAGGCAGCACCCGAAATCCGGCCAGAAGAGCCGCTCGGGATAACAAGAACAAAGCGACGGAAACCCTACCATGAACAAATCCACTGTGCTCGGCGCAGCCCTCTGCGCTGGCCTGTCTCTCACGCTGGCCGGATGTCAGACCTCTGGCGTGGAATCCGGCACGTCCACCTTCGCCGGAAATCTCGAAAAGCCGGCCGCAAAGCCCAAGGGTAAGCCTTATGAGGCGCTCATTCGGAAGCATGCAAAGGCGAACAATGTGCCTGTCGATCTGGCCCTTGCGGTCGTTCAGATCGAAAGCAGCTTCAACCCGAAGGCTCGGGGCGCTGCGGGAGAGGTCGGGCTGATGCAGATCAAGCCAGCCACGGCGCGTGGTATGGGATACAGTGGCTTGACCAGGGCGCTCTACAATCCAGAGACCAACATCAAATGGGGTATGAAATATCTCGGTGGCGCCCGCGCCAAAAGCGATGGCTCTGTGTGTGGCACGATCCTTAAGTATAATGCCGGCCACTACGCCAAGCGCATGAACAAGATCAGCGCCAACTACTGCCGGAAGGTGAAGCGCATCCTGTAAGCTCGATCTTTCGCGCATTGGCTTGACTTTTCGGGACTGAAAGCGCCTGTGGGCGTGCCAGTTGGCCGGGTGACCGCACGTTTGCACATGTCGAAAGACGCGGCGTGAGGAAAGTCCGGGCTCCACGGAAACACGGTGCCGGGTAACGCCCGGCGGGGGCAACCCCAGGGAAAGTGCCACAGAGAGCAAACCGCTTTGCACGAATGCTCGCATTCGCTGCCAAGTAAGGGTGAAAGGGTGGGGTAAGAGCCCACCGCGGGCATGGCAACATGGCCGGCAAGGCAAACCCCACCGGGAGCAAAACCGAATAGGGATGGCGTGTGGCGGCCTTGGCTGCCGCGGACCCGTTTCCGGGTCTGATCATCCGGGTGGGTTGCTTGAGGCGCGCCGCAATGCACGCCCCAGAGGAATGGTCACCGCTGTGGTACGCCCACGGTACAGAACCCGGCTTACAGGCCGACTGGCGCTTTCCACTGCGAGTCTGGTTGGTGAGTGCTCATTACCAG
>JBCBXA010000010.1:40764-54925 GCA_039816825.1 Pseudomonadota bacterium
GATGGTCTCGCCGTTGCCTCCGGTTCATACTTCCCAGCCACCCTGTCTCCGTAAGAAATGGAGGCCTGATATGCTCAAGGGTTTGGAACAAAAGGTCGAAGATGCCCAGGCCGATGCGCCTGAGGCAGCAGCCTCAGATGTGATCCAGCAGGCGCTGGAGACCGTTCGCGAACATTTTGACATGGAAGTCGCCTACCTTTCGGAGATCGTGGGCCAGACCTCTGTTTTTCGGTCCGTGTCCGCTCCGGGGCTTGAAGACATGGCGCATGTCGGAACCGAGATGCCTATGGAAGCGGTTTATTGCCAACACATCATTGAGGGTCGGCTTCCCAAACTGATACCGGACACGGCAGAGGTTCCCTTCACAGCCACCATTCCGATTACAAGCCAACTGCCGATTGGCGCACACATGAGCATTCCCGTTCGCCGCAATGATGGCTCGGTCTATGGGATGTTCTGCTGTCTCTCTCGCACGCCCAATCCCACGCTGAACGACCGCGACCTTATGGTCATGGAGCGGTTCGTCGATCTCGCCTCTGCAACTGTTCAGTCTCGAGAAGACGCTGTCAAAGAACAGCAGAAGCGAACGGGTGCCATCCACTCGCTTCTCGCCGACAAGAATTTTCACACCGCCTATCAGCCGATCGTGGACCTCAAGACAGGCGCTGTTGCAGGCTATGAATCGTTGACCCGGTTCCAGTGTGGGTCGGATCGCACGCCCGATGTGTGGTTTTCGGAGGCCGAAGAGCTTGGTTTGGGCCGGGAACTGGAGTTGGCTGCCATTCGGCAGGCGCTCAAAGCTCTTCCGTGCCTTGGTCCTGAGCAATATCTGTCGATCAACGCGTCACCTCTGACCGCCCTGAGCTCTGAATTCCAGTCCATTGTCATGCAGAGCGATCCCTCGCGCATCCTGCTCGAAATTACCGAACACAGCCACGTTCCCGATTATCCGGAACTGTTGAACACCCTTCAGGCCCTCGTCTGGGCGGGCCTGCGGATCGCCGTTGATGATGCCGGAGCGGGCTATTCGAGCTTTCAGCACATCGTCCAGCTACGGCCCGACGTCATCAAGCTGGATATGGGGCTTACCAGAGGCATCGATCAGGATCCCATCCTTGCCTCCCTCGCATCGGCTTTGATCCGGTTTGCCGGTGAGACAAATTCCAAAGTTGTCGCCGAAGGCATAGAGACCGCGTCCGAGCAGCGCACCCTGATCGAACTGGGCGCGAGCCATGGCCAGGGCTGGCACTTGGGTAGGCCGGCTTCTGCAGAGGCGTGTTTTGAAGCTTCTGCCGCGTTTGAAATTGCCTGCTGACCGCAAAAAGACCACCCGCTTTCGGCCTACGCTTTGTTAACCCTGACGGTCCAGACTCCCGGCCTGTCGAGGGTTTGCGAGGGCCAGATTCCATTGACGCCCACAATATCCCATGTTATCCCAACTTTTACTGGAGAGCGCGTGGCTTTGCGTTACGTCATGCGCGGCATTTTGGGGACGATGCCGCTTCAGCTTTTCGGATTTGCGTGGGGGTCTTCGCTTCGATTGGCGGGCGGCCTGAAAAGTCTAACAAGGTCAGCGGGTGCCCAGCGGCGCGCGACATGTGTTGCGCCGACCATCGGGCTTGCCGTGATGAGAGCGGGTTGTTTTGTGTCGCGGTTTTTGTCGAACTTTGTGATGAACATCGACCGAAAGGGCCGGGTGTCGGTGCCGGCTCCCTTCCGGTCAGTTCTTGCCAAGGCTGAGGCGACCGAACTCTACACTCTCAAGAACCTTGAGCGCCCGGCGATTGATGCGGGCGGTGCTGATTGGCTGGACGAGCTGGAGCGCCCTTTGGATGGCCTTGATCCTCTCAGCCCCGAGTTTGAGCAGCTTTCCACTTTCATTCACGGCGATGGGGCGTTTGTGAAATTGGACGACACCGGTCGTCTGATGTTGCCCGATGCCGTGCGGGATCACACCGGCATAAGCGATCAGGTGACTTTTGTTGGTCGTCGCACTTTCTTCCAGATGTGGCAGCCTGAACGGTTTGCAGAGTGGCGTGAAGAGGCGCTTGCAGCAGTTGTGGCCGGGCGAAAGGCTGCGCGGGCATGAGCGAAGAGCCGCACATTCCGGTTCTTCTGGATGAGGTGATTGATCACCTCGCGCCCGCCAGTGGCGAACACTTTGTCGACGGTACCTTTGGTGCCGGGGGCTATACGCGGGCCATTCTGTCGCGCGGCGCGCGCGTGACGGCACTTGATCGTGACCCGTCCGCCGTAGCCGCCGGCCGCAAGATGAATGCTGCGGTCCCACCTCCGGTCTTCCAGCTTGTGCATGGTCGCTTTGGCGACCTTGAAGAACTGGTCGCGCCACCTGTGGATGGCGTCGTTCTGGATATCGGTGTCTCGTCCATGCAGTTGGATCAGGCTGATCGCGGTTTCTCCTTCCGGGATGATGGGCCGCTGGACATGCGCATGGAGCAGGACGGTGTGAGTGCGGCGGATGTCGTCAACACGATGGCCCGTCAGGATTTGACCCGCCTGATCGGTATCTGGGGTGAAGAGCGGAAGGCCAGCGCTGTTTCTGCTGCCATCGAAAGACGCCGTCAGGAGAGGCCGTTTGAGACCACGGCTGATCTCGCAAAGACGGTCGAGCAAGCGGTTGGCAAATCCCACAAGGATCGCATCCACCCGGCCACCCGCACATTTCAGGCGCTCCGAATTTTCGTCAATCATGAGCTGCATGAACTGTGTAGGGCTTTGTTTGCGGCTGAACGTTTGCTGACGGAGGGCGGTCGCCTGGTCGTCGTCACGTTTCATTCTCTGGAAGACAGGATTGTGAAGCGCTTCTTCGCAGACCGGGCAGGCGGTCAATCTGGATCTCGACACGCCCCCGCAGTCTCCGATGTTCCATCGGTTTTCGATGTTGCGACGCGTCGGCCAGTCACAGCGAGCGACGCTGAGTTGGACCGTAACCCCAGAGCGCGATCTGCGAAACTGCGTGCCGGCGTCCGCACTGCGGCTGCAACTCCGGTTCAGTCCATGGAGCTGTTTGGACTGCCCAATCTTCCGGCCCCGGACCGCTATCAAATGGCCAGTCAGAGCACAGGAGCAGCTTGACCATGTGGCGAGTGATCAATCTATCGCTGATCATTGTCGTGATCGCCGGCGCGGCGGTGACATTCGACATCAAGCACCGAGCCGAAATGGCCGAGGAGGAGGTCGCCCGCCTGCAACGGCAAATCAAGCTCGAACAGGAAACCCTGGACCTGCTGAAGGCTGACTGGGCTTACCTGAACAATGCCCAGCGCTTGCAGAACATAATAGCTGCGTTCCGTGAAGAACTGGATCTCGGCGCGGTTCAGAACGAGCAGCTGATCACATTTGACGAGTTGCCCCACTACGCGCGGCAGGTGGCTCTCGACAGCATTGCGGATACGATTGAAGACCTCGACGGTGTGACCACAGGCACGATCACGGCACAGGGTGTGGGCCAATGAGTAGCCGGTCGCGCGCGATAGCTTTGCTGTCTGGCCTGCGTCAGAAGTTCGTTCGCCGGACCGACAGTGCGCCTGTTTCGCTTGCGGTCCAGGGCGGTGCCCATGTTCAGGCTGCGCAGGCCAGAAGTCGCATCGTGATCGCTTTGTTTGGCTTTTGCGCCTTGTTCGCCCTGATCGGAGTTCGGTTGGTGCAACTGGGCTTTGAAACTTCCGAAGGGCTGGCCGCCGGCGCGCGACCCTCCATCGGCACGCTGGCATCGCGTCCGGACGTGACCGATCGCCAGGGACGCATTCTGGCGACGGATATCCGCACCTTCTCACTGTTTGCCGAGCCAAGACGCATCGTTGACGCTGATGAGGCTATAGAGAAGCTCGCCACGGTTCTGCCGAACATCGACGTGCCCACCTTTCACAAGCGCCTGACCAAGGACAGTGGCTTTGAGTGGCTTGCGCGAGAACTCACACCCCGTGAGCAGCGGCGCATCCTTGATCTGGGCATTCCGGGTATTGGCTTCCGCCCTGAAACGCGGCGCTTTTACCCTGACGGTGCCGTCGCCAGCCATATCGTCGGACACGTCAACATCGACAATAAGGGCATCGCCGGGATGGAAAAGCATCTCGATGATGAAGGTCTGAAGGACTTACAGGACAGCGGCTTTGCCGTTCAGCGACATTTGGAGCCTGTCGCCCTGTCCATTGATCTTGGAGCCCAGTTTGCTGTGCGCGACGAGCTCATCAAAGCGATGGACAAGTACCGGGCCATTGCGGCCGGTGCGGTTGTGCTCGATGCACGGACCGGCGAAGTGGCCGCCATGGTGTCGTTGCCAGACTATGATCCCAACGATCCGCGGGATGCGCTTAAGAAGGACAATCTCAACCGCCTCAGCGCGGGTGTTTTCGAGATGGGCTCAACCTTCAAGACCTTCACCACGGCCATGGCGCTGGACAGCGGCATGGTCAACTTGGCGTCCAGCTTTGACGCCCGCAAACCGCTTCGCGTCGGGGGCTTCACCATCAATGACTTCCACGCCAAGAAGAAGGTTCTGACCGTTCCGGAGATCTTCATCTATTCGTCGAACATTGGAACGGCGAAGATGGCGCAGACGGTGGGCGTCAACGGACACCGCGCGTTCCTGAAACGGCTTGGCCTTCTGGACCGCATGGATTTTGAGCTTCCCGAAACGGCGCGGCCCACAGAGCCCGCGACCTGGAAGGAACTGAACTCGATTACGATCTCCTATGGGCACGGCATGGCGACGACGCCGCTGCAGACCGCTGTTGCTGGTGCAGCGCTCTTCAATGGCGGCCGCTTGCTACCACCAACGCTCAAACAGCGCACGCAGGCCGAGGCAGACCTTGTGGCTCAACAGGTCCTGTCGCCTGATACATCCGCCAAGATGCGTCAGTTGATGCGCATGAATGTTGAGAAAGGCTCCGGTCGACGCGCCGAGGTGAACGGCTATTTTGTTGGCGGCAAAACCGGCACGGCTGAGAAGGTCAAGAATGGCCGCTACTCCAAGAACCATCGCTTTAACGCTTTCCTGGCGGCCTTCCCGATTGATGATCCCCGGTATGTGGTGCTCGTTTTCATTGATGAGCCCAAGCCAGAAGAAGGCCAGAAGTCTGCGACGGCAGGCCTCAACGCCGCTCCCACGACAGGTGCAATCATCCGACGTGTCGGTCCGATATTAGGGGTTCAACCGCGCTTTGGCGCCGATGGCGAACCCATGCTCATCAAGTTCTAGTGCACAAGAGGGCGCAGTGTGCGCAGCGATGTCCTGCGTCCAAACCGGATTCACGCTAAGAAACGAACATGATGATTCTGGATGAGTTAGCTCTCGGCGTTGGAAAGGTGGTTGGGGATGGATCGCAATCCGTCACCGCTCTGACATCAGACAGTCGGCGTGCGGCACCGGGCTCCTTGTTTGCCGCTTTGCCGGGCGTAAAAGTGGACGGTCGCAGCTTCATCGACGCCGCAGTCGAAGCCGGCGCGTCTGTTGTGCTCACCGATGCTCCTGTCGACGGCGCGACCACCGTCGTTGCTGACAATCCCCGTCTCGCATTGGCCCGCCTCGCCGCGCGTTTTTACGCGCCGCAGCCCTCTAAGACTGCCGCTGTCACGGGCACCGCAGGCAAGACCTCGGTGGTGTCCTTTCTCCGGCAGATTTGGGAACATGCAAGTCTGTCAGCGGCGAGCCTGGGTACGACTGGCGTGGTTGCGCTTGGCGAGGAGCGCGGAGGCGAGTTGACCACACCTGACCCTGTCAGTCTCGCCAAAACCATGGCCGAACTCGCTGGCTTGGGTGTGACGCATTGCGCAATGGAAGCCTCGAGCCACGGGCTCGATCAGTACAGGCTCGACGGCATGGATTTGGCTGTGGCCGGCTTCACAAATCTCGGTCGCGACCACATGGACTATCATCCGACCGTTGAAGACTATCTCGCTGCCAAGATGAGGCTTTTCACCGAGCTTTTGCCCAAGGGCGCGCCTGCGGTTGTTTTCGCCGATGACGCGTTTTCCGATGAGGTGATTGAGACGGCCACCGCGGCTGGAAGGCAGGTGCTGACAGTTGGCCGCAAGGGCGATTACATTTCGCTCAAACGTGTCGAGCACACGCGCGACGGCCAGATTGTGGAACTCGTCCATGCCGGTGACGTCTACCGCGTGGAGTACCCCCTCGCGGGAGGTTTCCAGATCGCCAACGGGTTGGTGGCGGCTGGCATGGCCATTTCAACCGGCACCAAACCGCAAGCCGCCTTTGAGGCCCTCCAAGGTCTGAAGGGCGCGCCGGGTCGTTTGGAGAAAGTGGGGGCGACTGCTGACGGTGCGCCAGCCTATGTCGATTATGCCCATAAACCGGACGCTCTGGAGAATGTGCTCGAAGCCGTGCGTCCGTTCACAACAGGGCGAATTGTCACTGTCTTCGGCTGTGGCGGCGACAGGGATCCCGGCAAGCGCTCCATCATGGGCGCAGTGGCCGAGCGTCTCTCCGATGTGGTCATCGTCACCGATGACAATCCACGAAGTGAAGAGCCTGCAGCCATAAGGGCTCAGGTCATGGAAGGGTGCCCCTCCGCGACCGAAATCGGTGATCGTGCCGAGGCCATCATTGCAGGGGTCAATATGCTGCGGAAGGGCGACTGCCTGATCGTGGCAGGCAAGGGCCATGAGAACGGTCAGAAGATCGGGGACCGGGAAATTCCATTTCTCGATCATGACCATGTGCGGGCCGCCCTGGCCAAGAGGCTGTCATGAGCGGTGCTGAAGAGACAGAAGAGCTGCTGGACACGGCACTTTGGCGCGGAGAAGCCTTTCTCAAGGGCACTGGCGGTCGGAGCGTTCGCGGTGCCTTGCCGTCACGCATAACTGGCATCTCAATTGATACAAGGACGCTGGAGCCTGGTGACGCCTTCTTTGCGATCTCTGGTGATCGGTTTGACGGCCATGATTTCATTTCCGCCGCCATCCGTGCGGAAGCATCGGTGGTGGTGGTTGCACAAAGCAAACTGGCCGCTCTCGGCATGTATCAGGTTCCCATGGTGGTCGTGCCTGATGTGCTGGTTGCGCTCGAGAAACTGGGTGCGGCTGCAAGGGATCGCAGCAGCGCTCAAATCGTCGCCGTGACTGGCAGCGCTGGCAAAACAACCACCAAGGAGGCTCTGAAAAGCGTCCTGAGCGAGTTCGGTGCGACCCATGCGTCTCCTGCCTCGTTCAACAATCACTGGGGCGTTCCCCTAACACTGGCCCGGATGCCGGAAGACACGAAGTTTGGTGTTTTCGAGATTGGAATGAACCATCCCGGTGAGATCACCCCGTTGGTCAGGATGGTGAAGCCGCACGTCTCGGTGGTCACGACCATTGCCGCGGCGCATCTTGGGCAGTTCGAAAGTCTGGATGCGATTGCCGAGGCCAAGGCCGAAATTTTTACCGGGCTGGTTGCGGGCGGCACAGCGGTCATCAATGGAGACATTCCGCAAACCCAATTGCTGCGCACCCGCGCGCGCGAGGCTTCGGCGGGTGCGATCCTGACCTTTGGCGAAGGCTCTGTCAACGAGACGCAGCTCACCGACCATACGCTGACGGCCAGCGGCTCGCGGTTCTCAGCGCTAGTGAGTGGCGGGGCGGTTGACGTGAACCTGCGCCTTCCGGGTCGGCACCAGATACAGAACATGCTGGCTTTGCTGACAGTCGCCGACCTGTTTGGGGTCGACTTGCAGCAAACGGCAAAGGCGCTTGGCGAGATTTCAGCCGGCAAGGGCCGCGGCGAAACTCGGCGCATAGACGTTGAGAGCGGTGGCAAAGCCATGTTGATCGATGAGGCTTACAACGCCAATCCGCAGGCCATGGAGGCCATGTTTGAAGTGCTGTCCGCTGCCCGAACGGAAGGCGAGGGGCGGCGTGTTCTGGCGCTTGGGGATATGAAAGAGCTGGGAGATCAGTCCGCCCAACTCCACGCTGCGCTGGCCGAGTCTATCGCCACAGCGGGCATCGATATGGTCTTCACGGCAGGTCCAGACATGCGGCACCTGCACGAAGCCCTGCCCACCCATCTGCGCGGCGCCCATGCTCTGGACGCAGAAGAGTTGGCACCTTTGTTGAAAACGGCCTTGAAGCCCGGCGACGTGGTGGCCATCAAGGCGTCCAATTCCATGAAGTTCTCGCACCTAGTCGATGCGTTGAGCGAGGGCAGCGTTCGCGCTGCCAACTGAATAACCGGCCGTCGCGGCTGCGCCCGAGGGGGGCGAAAACGTGCTTTTCTATCTTCAGACTTTTTCAGAGCAGTTTCAGCTTCTGAATGTCTTTCAATACATAACGTTCCGAGTGGGTGGGGCGATGCTCACATCCATGGTTGTGGTTTTCCTGTTTGGGCCCGCGATCATCGAAGCGCTCAAGGTTCGCCAAGGGCGCGGTCAGCCGATCAGGGCGGATGGGCCACAAACTCACCTTAAAAAGGCTGGAACGCCGACTATGGGCGGCTTGATGATCCTCGTGGGGGTCATCGTCGCTTCTCTGCTTTGGGCCAATTTGTCCAGCCCCGTCGTCTGGACCGTCCTTCTGGTGATGATCGCGTTCGGCGCCATCGGCTTTTATGACGACTATCTGAAAGTCACGAAAGCGAGCCACAAGGGCTTCTCCGGCAAGATGCGCCTGCTGCTCGAGTTCATCGTTGCCGCCATTGCCGTATATTTCATCTCGGCAAACCTGCCAGACCAGCAGGCTACACACCTGTCTTTGCCTTTCCTGAAAGACGTCTTCATCAATCTAGGGATCTTTTTCATTCCGTTTGGAGCCTTTGTGATCGTGGGTGCCGGCAATGCTGTAAACATGACGGACGGTCTGGATGGCCTCGCCATTGTACCGGTCATGATAGCGGCGGGGTCCTTTGGCGTGATCGCCTACCTTTCGGGCAATGCGATCTTCTCGGATTATCTGCAAATCGTGAACGTGCGCGGGTCCGGCGAAGTCGCTGTCATCTGCGGCGCGATCATTGGTGCTGGTCTTGGCTTCCTGTGGTTCAACGCGCCCCCGGCAGCCATATTTATGGGCGACACGGGCTCTCTGGCCCTGGGTGGCATGTTGGGCGCGACGGCAGTGGCCACGAAGCACGAAATCGTGCTTGCCATCATCGGTGGTCTTTTTGTCATGGAAGCGCTGTCGGTCATCATTCAGGTGGCGAGCTTCAAGATGACTGGAAAGCGGGTGTTCAAGATGGCGCCCATCCATCACCATTTCGAACAGCTTGGCTGGACCGAAAGTCAGGTCGTTGTGCGGTTCTGGATCATCTCGGTCATTCTCGCGATGATCGGCCTCGCGACGCTGAAGCTGCGCTAACATGATCCCAGCCCGCTCCTTTGCCGGTCGCCGGGTCGCGCTGTTCGGGCTCGGTGGCTCGGGTTTGGCGTCTGCCTCGGCACTGATAGCTGGGGGCGCGGATGTCGTTGCATGGGACGATAATCCGGCATCCGTAGCGATGGCGCGTGAAAGGGGTCTGACCTGCGAAGACCTCAGGACGATCGACCTGACCGCGTGCGCAGCGCTTGTTCTGGCGCCAGGCGTTCCGCTCACTCATCCCGCACCTCACTGGTCCGTTGATCTGGCGGCAGCGGCTGAACTGCCAATGATCGGCGATGTTGAGCTCTTTCAGCGTGAGCTGGTTGCGTTCGGCAACAGCGCGAAACTGGTTGCGATTACAGGAACCAACGGCAAATCCACGACGACAGCGCTTATCGGCCATATCCTCAGGCAGGCCGGTGAGGTCGTTCGTGTTGGCGGCAATATTGGCACCGCCGTTCTGGAGCTGGAGCCGCCAACACCTGGCGCCATCTATGTGGTGGAGTGTTCGTCCTACCAGATCGATCTGGCGCCGGGTTTGGCGCCCGATGTCGGAATCCTGCTGAACATCACGCCGGACCATCTCGACCGTCACGGCACCATGGAGCACTATTGCGAGGTCAAATCTCGGCTCATCCATGGCGCGAAGACTGCCATTGTCGCTGTCGATGACAGTGCTTCGTCTCAAATCGCCCGCGACCGCTCCAGCAAGGAAGGGCTGATACGGGTGTCGGCGGGGTCTGTCCTCGAGTCTGGCGTGTTTGCGGATGGCCCTGAGATATACCGCGCAGCTGGCACTGTGCGCAGTTCCGTTGCCACCCTCGAAACTGCGTCGTCTTTGGCTGGTCCGCACAACGCGCAGAATGCAGCGGCTGCGGTCGTCGCCTGCCTTGATCTGGGCGTGGAGCCGACGGCCATTCAGGCGGGTCTGAATAGTTTTCCCGGGCTGGCTCATCGGATGGAGCGGGTCGGCGAGCGCAATGGCGTTCTGTTCGTCAACGACTCGAAGGCCACAAATGCAGAAGCCGCAGCGCCTGCTCTTGCAGCCTTCGACGCCATTCATTGGATCGCGGGTGGGGTGCCCAAGGCTGGCGGTATTGAGCCACTTACCGATCGCTTTGGCCATGTCGCCAAAGCCTATCTGATTGGCGAGGCTGCCGCTGACTTTGCGGGGACGTTGAGCGCCCATAACGTTGAGTTTGAAATCTCCGGTACGATGGAGCAGGCCGTTAAATCGGCGGCTGCACATGCTAAATCGGGGGAAGTCACGCTTCTTTCACCATGTTGCGCGAGTTTCGACCAGTTCAGAAATTTCGAGGTCCGTGGAGACGCGTTTCGGCAGGCTGTTTTGGCATTGCCGGGTGTCCAAGCCCAAGGGCCTAACGCCAAGGAGATGGCTTGATGGCATCGCGCGCGGATCGTTCTCCCCTAGCACAATGGCTATGGACGGTGGACCGGAAGCTCCTCGTCAGCGTTCTCATTCTCATGGTGATTGGTCTCATCCTGTCGCCCGCGGCCAGCCCGCCGGTGGCTGAACGCATCGGTGCCGACACGTTTCACTTCGTGAAGCGCCACGCGATTTTTCTGATCCCCACCCTGGTCGTGCTGATTGGCACTAGCTTTCTCACGCCGCCGCAGGTTAGGCGCGTTGCGGCGGCTGTGTTGTTCGTCAGCCTGCTTTTGATGATCGCAACTTTGTTTTTTGGTTTTGAGGTCAAAGGTGCCCGCCGCTGGATACAGCTTCCCGGCTTCTCCATGCAGCCATCGGAGTTTCTCAAGCCTGCTTTTGTCGTCATCTGCGCGTGGCTTTTTGCAGAGAACGTCAAGCGGCCCGACGTGCCGGGTAATCTGTTTGCCGTCATCCTGCTGGCGATGGTCGTCGCGCTGTTGGTGGCTCAACCTGATCTGGGCCAGACGGTATTGATCGTCTGTGCATGGGGCGCGCTTCTCTTCCTGGCCGGCATCAGTTGGAGGTGGATATCAGCGCTGGCGGCCTTTGGTTTGGCCGGCATGGTTTCCGCCTATTTCTTCTTTTATCACGTGGCGCTGCGCATCAATCGCTTCATCACGGGCGAGGGCGATAACTTTCAGACAGACAGGTCCATCAAGGCTGTCGTTGAAGGCGGGTGGCTCGGGCAAGGCCCGGGCGAAGGCGTCGTGAAGCGTGGGTTGCCGGACAGCCATGCCGACTTTGCCTTTGCGGTGCTGGCCGAAGAGTTCGGAATTGTTGCCTGTCTTGTGGTGGTGGCGCTCTTTGCCTTTGTCGTGCTGCGCGCACTCAGTCACGCGCTGACGGAGCCTGACCCGTTTCCACGTCTGGCCGTCGGCGGGCTGACCGTGTTGTTTGGCGCGCAGACATTCATCAATATCGGCGTCAATCTCAAGATGCTTCCGGCCAAGGGAATGACCCTGCCGTTTCTGAGCTATGGTGGCTCGTCCATGATTGCCGTGGCGTTTGGCATGGGAATGGTGCTCGCTCTGACGCGGCAACGGCCTGACCGTCGCGCTTCTCATCGCTCCGTCAATGATCTGCATTTCACGCGTGGCCGCCAATCTGATCGACCGGGCATGGCTGGTCAGCAGCCAGCGGCGGCCGAATGAGCCGCGTTGCTTTGTTGGCAGCCGGCGGATCCGGCGGCCATATCTTCCCGGCTCAGGCCTTAGCCGAAGAGTTGCGGGAGCGGGGCTGGACGGTCCACCTCGCGACCGATGGCCGTGCCGAACGCTTTGCAGGCGCGTTCGAAGATGACCGCGTTCACGTGGTTCCGTCGGCGACGTTCTCTAAAAATCCGCTGAAACTTCTGAAAGCGATGGCGCGACTTTGGAAGGGATATGGGGTCGCGCGGGCTCTGCTCACCCAATTGCGGCCGTCTGTCGTGGTCGGTTTTGGCGGCTACCCTAGCTTTCTTCCGGTTTTTGCTGCGGGCCGCGCTGGTTTGCCGACATTGATCCATGAGGCGAACGCCGTACTTGGGCGAGCCAATAAAGCGCTGGCTGGCCGTGTTGATGCGATTGCCATGGGCTTTCCGCTGGCTTCGCCCCAAAGCTATGGCGGCAAGCTGACCGTGACGGGCAATCCGGTGCGCCGCTCGGTGGTTGAGGCTGCCAACACAGCCTTCGTCCCGCCTGCCGCCGATGAGCCCTTCCGACTGCTGGTGTTTGGCGGCAGCCAGGGAGCGCAGTTCTTTTCAGATGTCATGCCGCAGGTTGTTGGCGGGCTGCCATTTGAGTTGGGTGAACGTCTGCGCGTGACCCAGCAGGCTCGACCTGAGGACGAGGAAGACCTGCGCCGTTGGTACGCCGAGAATGAGATTGAGGCGGAGATTGCGCCCTTCTTCTCAGATATGGCGACGCGCCTAGCGGCTGCGCATCTGGTGATCTCGCGCGCCGGCGCGTCCACGGTCACCGAACTGGCGGTGGTCGGACGTCCGGCCGTTCTCGTGCCTTATCCCCACGCCCTCGACCACGACCAGGCAACCAATGCCAAGGCCATCGCGGATGCAGGCGGCGTGCAGGTCATGGCGCAGTCTGACGCCAGCCCAGAGGCGTTACGGGAGTTTTTGATGGGCGTGATGGCAGAGCCGAAGCGCCTGGAAGCCATGGCATCTGCCGCCAGAAGCACCGCCAGCCCTGATGCCGCACGCTTGCTAGCCGACAGGTGCGAGGCTATTGCTTCGCTCACTTCTGACGGCTGAACTTATCGGAACATCGCCCATGAAAATGCCGCTTGAAATCGGCCTGATCCATTTTGTCGGCATTGGCGGCATTGGAATGAGCGGCATTGCGGAGGTGCTGCACAATCTGGGGTACAAGGTTCAGGGCTCTGACATGGCTGAGAGCGCGAACGTTGAGCGTCTCCGCGCCAAAGGAATACCAGTCGCTGTTGGCCAGAAATCTGAAAATCTCGGCGATGCCGAGGTGGTGGTGGTGTCCACCGCCATCAAGGCTGACAATCCCGAGCTGATCGCAGCCCGCGAGCGGCTTCTGCCGGTGGTGCGCCGGGCTGAGATGCTGGCTGAACTGATGCGGTTCCGCCGCGCGGTTGCGGTGGGCGGCACCCACGGAAAGACCACCACGACTTCCATGGTTGGCGCGCTGTTGGAAGCGGGTTCGCTGGACCCGACCATCATCAATGGCGGTATCATCAATGCCATCGGCACCAATGCTCGTATGGGCGAAGGGGACTGGATGGTGGTTGAAGCTGATGAAAGCGATGGCACGTTCCTGAAACTGCCGGCTGACGTGGCAATCGTCACCAATATCGACCCCGAGCATCTGGATCATTATGGCAGCTTTGACGCTGTCAAAGAGGCATTCGAGACGTTCATCAAGAACGTGCCCTTCTATGGCTTTGGCGTCGTCTGCCTCGATCATTCCGAGGTCCAGAATCTTGTGGCGAATGTGTCGGACCGCAAGCTGATCACTTACGGCGCAAACCCCCAGGGTGATGTTCGCTTCACCAATGTCCGTAATGAGGGGGCAGTGAGCATTTTTGACCTGACCATCCGGGATCGGATGGGCGGGGAGGAGCGCCTGGAGACCGATATTCGACTGCCTATGCCTGGACTTCACAACATCTCCAACGCAACTGCTGCCATAGCTGTGGCGTTGGAGCTGGGCGTTTCTGTGGAGGATATTCGCAAAGGCCTCGACGGGTTTTCCGGCGTCAAACGGCGCTTCACGCCGGTTGGGTCCTACGATGGTGCGGAGATCTTCGACGACTACGCCCATCACCCCGTTGAAATCAAAGCCGTGCTGGCCGCCGCCCGTGGCGCTTGCCAGGGCCGAGTGATCGCCGTTCATCAGCCCCATCGCTTCAGCCGTCTTGATGATCTGTTCTCGGATTTTGTCA
>JBCBXA010000110.1:0-9035 GCA_039816825.1 Pseudomonadota bacterium
AGCGCCCGGCATGAAGTTGGTTCGCAGGATGGCCCGCCCGCCATTGATATGGCTGAGGCAGCCACTCGGTTCGTGGTTTGGCCGTTTCTCCCAGTCCCGCCACCAGTGCATCTCTTCCCCTGAGTCGACGTGTATCTTCAATGCCAGAAGCAGTTTTCCGGCGCCGCTCACGGGCCATCCGTCTGACAGGAGATCGTTGATCGTCTTCTCTTTCAGGCCGTCCGTCGCCGCTTCTTCAAACAGTGTGTAGGAACTGAACTCCGTATGCCGCTGCCATTTCAGAGTGCCGGTTGGGGTTTCGATCTGGGCGTGATTGGCTTCGAACTCGATGATGCGGTGGCCATCAATTTCGGAGAAGGCCTGAACGCTCTCGCGGTCACTGGCGTGGCTGCTTTCCTCTGACAGAAAGACCAGATGAGAGACCAGGCACGGCGCGCCAACACCCGCCGCAGTTCGCGCGTGGGTTTCATTGAGAAGATCATAGAAATTGGGATGCATCTCAACGCCCGATGGAAGGGCGATGTGGTCTGCCTTACGTTCGCTGACGGCAGGATTGCGCGCCGCAGTATCAGTGTTTTGGGGTTCGTCGGGCGTGGTGAGCATGGCGACAGCCGCATCTTGATATGATTGCTCAGTGAGATGGTTCTTTCGCCATGAAAGTCCACAGTCTCAGGTCTGACAGCTCTCAAAAGAATAGGCCTGAGACGTGGAGGCATTTGCCGCACTGATTTTCCGGCGAATTTGGGTGTTCGGGCTTTCGCGAAGCGGCCTTCTGTGCAAGCTGTTCAAGAAAATCGAGACGAAAAGTCCCATTTTTGGGTATTTTGACTGGGTTTTCGAGTTTGTCCTTCTGGCACCATCACATCGCTGGGCCATGGGATAAGCACCGCCTAGGGTGGACGGTAGGTTGAGCAGGATCGCAAGGCCTCGCTTAAATGTGGGAGAACAGACATGACGGAACACGTTCGGTTGGACACATCTCCCCATGTCTCCGACGAAGTTCGAAAGACCACGTGTTACATGTGCGCGTGCCGATGCGGCATCAACGTTCACCTGCGCGACGATGGCACTGGCACCAAAAAGATCCGCTACATTGAAGGCAACAATGATCACCCCGTGAACCGTGGCGTGCTGTGCGCGAAGGGCTCTGCGGGCATCATGCAGCACTATTCGCCTGCGCGCCTGCGAAAGCCCCTCAAACGTGTGGGAGAGCGCGGCGAGGGCAAGTTTGAAGAGATCGAGTGGGATGAGGCGCTTGGCATCGCCACCGGCTGGCTGAGCGATGTTCGCAAAACGGACCCGCGTAAGCTGGCTTTCTTCACCGGTCGCGATCAGAGCCAAAGTTTCACAGGCTGGTGGGCCCAGCAGTTCGGCACTCCCAACTTTGCCGCTCATGGCGGCTTCTGTTCCGTCAACATGGCTGCCGCCGGCATCTACACATTTGGCGGCGCGTTCTGGGAGTTTGGATCGCCGGACTGGAAGAAGACGGAGCTCTTCATGCTGTTTGGCGTGGCGGAAGACCACGACTCCAATCCCATCAAGTTGGGCCTTGCCGAGCTGAAGCGCCGGGGCAAGAAGACGATTGCCGTCAATCCTGTGCGGACGGGCTACAACGCAGTCGCAGACGAATGGGTAGGGATCACGCCGGGCACGGACGGTCTGTTCGTGCTCGCTCTCGTTCATGAGCTCCTGAAGGCGGGCAAAGTCGATGTCGACTATCTGATCCGCTACACCAATGCGCCTTGGTTGGTGATCCATGCGCCGGGTACATCCGACCATGGTCTCTTTGCCCGAACCGATGATCTGAAGCCGCTCGTCATCGACCGCGAAAGCGGAAAGGCGAGTCCTTACAACGCGGAAGGCGTGAAGCCTGATCTTCGTGGAGAGATTCAACTGGAGGATGGGCGCATTGCGCGACCGGCCTTCCGGTTGATGACGGATAAATATCTCGACGAGAAGTATGCAGCCGACAATGCGGCTGAACAGACGGGCGTGAGTGCTGACCAGATTCGTTCGATTGCCGCCCAGCTTGCCGAAGCTGCCTTTGAAAAAGAGATCGTCGTCGAGCAGCCATGGACCGATATGAAGGGCGAGCGGCACGAGAAGATGATCGGCCGCCCCGTCGCCATGCATGCCATGCGGGGCATCTCGGCCCACTCCAACGGTTTCCAGACCTGCCGCTCGATCCATCTGCTACAGATTTTGCTGGGCTCAATCGATTGCCCGGGCGGCTTCCGTTACAAGCCACCGTATCCGCGGCCCGTTCACGCTCAGCCTGCGCCCCACGGTGGCGGTGAGCCGGGCAAGCCGCTCGCCGGACCGCAGCTTGGCTTCATGCGCGGGCCGGAAGGTCTTCTGCTGCAAGAAGATGGTGTGACACCCCAGCGGATCGACAAGGCCTACTCCTGGGACGCGCCCATGTCGAGCCACGGCTTGATGCACATGGTCATCGCCAATGCCCATGCGCGCGATCCCTACGGTATCGACGTGCTCTTTATGTACATGGCGAACATGAGCTGGAACTCATCCATGAACACGTCCGGCGTCATGAAGATGCTGACGGACAAGGATGAAAACGACGAGTACGTGATTCCAAAGATCATCTACTCCGATGCCTACTCATCCGAGATGGTGGCTTTTGCTGACCTGATTCTGCCCGACACGACCTATCTCGAGCGCCACGATGCGATCTCGCTTTTGGATCGCCCGATTTCAGAACCTGAGGCGGTGTGCGATGCCATCCGTTGGCCGGTTCTGGAGCCTGATCGCGATGTGCGCGGCTTCCAGTCCGCGCTGCTTGATCTGGGCTCACGCCTCGGGCTGCCGGGCATGACCAATGAGGACGGGACCGCCAAGTTCAAGGACTATGCCGACTACATCCAAAGCCACCAGCGCAAGCCAGGCATCGGCCCGTTGGCTGGCTGGCGGGGCGAAGACGGTTCCAAAACCGGTCGTGGTGAACCGAACCCCGACCAAATAGAGCGGTACATCGAGAATGGCGGGTTTTCCCAAACCCACATTCCGGAAGAGGCCCTTTACTACAAATTCGCCAACAAGGCCTGGCAGGACTTTGCCACCGAGATGGGCATTCAGGATGGGCCGGTCGAGTGCGTTTTTCAGCTCTATTTGGAGCCGATGGCCCAGTTCCGCCTCTGCGCACAGGGCCTGGCTGAACCGAAAACGCCCGAGACCCATCGCCAGCGCATTCTCGACTGCTTCGACCCGCTGCCAGACTGGTATGCGCCGTTCGAGGGCGAGGGCATTGAAACGAGCGAATATCCGTTCCATGCACTGACGCAGCGGCCCGCCGCTATGTACCATTCATGGGGCTCTCAGAACGCTTGGCTGCGCCAGATTCATGGGCACAACCCCATGTATGTGCCCGGAGATATTTGCGATCAGATTGGCCTCAAGACCGGCGACTGGGCGTGGGTGATGTCTCACCACGGAAAGATCAAGGTGCCGGTCCAGCGCATGGATGCCGTCAACGGCAAGACCATGTGGACTTGGAACGCCATCGGCAAGCGCAAGGGAGCCTGGGCGCTCTCAGATGGTGCGCCCGAAGCGGAAAAAGGTTTTCTGCTGAATCACTTGATCCACGAACTTCTCCCGCCCAAGGGCGATGGAATGCGGTGGTCGAATTCAGATCCGATCACCGGTCAAGCGGCTTGGTTCGATCTTCGGGTCAACATTGAAAAGGCTGAGGTGGGCGACGCAGAGAGCCTGCCGCAGTTCGAACCCCAGGATGGGCCAGTGCCAGATGGGGAAGGGCCACTGCGTTATGGCGCAGCATGGCTGAAGGAGTTCATGACACGATGACCATGCTTCCAGAACGTCAGCCCGGCGCGAAAGCGCTTGGCCTGGTCATTGACCTTGATACCTGCGTCGGTTGTCACGCCTGCGTGGTGAACTGCAAAGAATGGAACACCGCTGGCTATGGGGCTCCGCTGTCGGACACAGACCCCTATGGCGATGATCCGTCAGGTGCATGGCTCAACCGCGTGCACAGCTTTGAAGTCACGCCGGCTGATGCGCCTGCCCAGATCGTCCATTTCCCGAAAAGTTGCCTGCATTGCGAGGACGCACCTTGCGTGACGGTCTGTCCTACTGGCGCCAGCTACAAGCGCGCTGAAGACGGCATCGTGCTGGTCGATGAAGATATGTGCATCGGCTGCGGACTGTGCGCCTGGGCATGCCCTTACGGCGCGCGCGAGATCGACCCGGTCGAACAGGTGATGAAGAAGTGTACGCTTTGCGTGGACCGAATCTACAATGACAACATTCCAGAAGAAGACCGCGTCCCCGCCTGCGTGAAAACCTGTCCGGCTGAAGCCCGGCACTTTGGCGATCTGGCCGATCCGGAGAGTGACGTGTCCAAGCTGGTCGCCGAACGCGGCGGCATGGATTTGATGCCTGAACAGGGCACCAAGCCAGTCAACAAATATTTGCCGCCGCGCCCGAAGGCGACGCAGACCGCACCATCCATCGCGCCGTTGGCCGAACCCAAGGCGGAGGGCGGTGTTTTGGGCTGGCTCGACCGCGCGCTTGATCGACTTTAGGAGAAACAGCCATGCATCCCGCTGTCTCTGTCATTTTCTTCACGGTCACATCCGGCGCCGGATTTGGACTCATGTTCCTGATGGGCCTTGGCTGGCCTATGCCAGAGGGTGGAGCAGGTGTCTTCATCGCCCTCGCGCTGGCCGGTCTGTTGGCCGTCGCCGGCCTCATGTCGTCCACCTTTCACCTTGGCCATCCAGAGCGCGCTTGGCGTGCCTTCTCTCAATGGCGGTCGTCCTGGCTGTCTCGTGAGGGCGTGCTGGCCGTCTTCACTCTGCTCGTGTTCGGGGCCTACGCATTCCTGTGGTTTTTCTTCGGCCTGCGCTCGAACGCTTTGGGCATTGTCATGTCAATTGCGAGTGTCGCGACCGTGTTTGCGACGGCGATGATCTACGCCCAGCTGAAGACGATACCCATGTGGCAAACGTGGTTGACGCCCGCTTGCTATCTGGCGTTTTCGCTGGCCCTTGGTCTCGTGCTGGCCGGCATGCTGAGCGGCAATGGCCTGGTGGGTGGTCTACCAACTGCTCTTTGGGCTTCGGTTGCGATTGTCGCTGCCTGGGCGTTGAAGATGATGTGGTGGAACCGCGCTGGATCGATTGGCTTCTCGACGACTGGAAGCTCAGTTGGATCCGCGACAGGGCTGGGCAAGATTGGCCATGTAAAGCTGTTTGAGCGCCCGCATACGGGCGAGAACTATCTCACTCGGGAGATGGTCCATCAGATTGGCCGCAAGCACGCCAACAAACTTCGATTGATTGCGGTGGGGCTCGGCGCGGTGATGCCCGTTCTGCTGATGTTGGCCGCCGCGGGTGGTGTCCTGTCGACCCTGCTTCTCGCCGTCGCCTCGATTTCACTTCTGGTTGGCCTGTTCGCCGAACGCTGGCTGTTCTTCGCAGAGGCAAAGCACGCAGTATTTCTCTACTACTGAGTGCCCGCCGCAATGGCGTGCTTCTCGTCAAAGATGATCGTCTTGAGCCGGTCGGCAGCCTGTTTGAGGATGTCGACCCGTTGGGACGCAGCCTTTACATCGAACCGCTGTTCCGGGCCGTGGACTGCCACCGACGCGTGATAGCGCCCATCGAGATCATAGAGCGGCACAGCCACTGCGACCATGCCGTCCATAAACTCGCAATCGTCCACGGCGTAGCCGCGCTTTGAAACCTCTTCGAGCTCGGCGGTGAGCCGTTCCGCCGAAGTGATGGTTTTCTCGGTATAAGGTTCGAGCGCCAGCGCCGCGATCAGGCGGCGGCGGCGGCGGGTCGGCAGACTTGCCAGAAACGTCTTTCCGCTGGCAGTGCAATGAAATGGCACGTGCGTACCAACGGGAAGCTGAATGCGGAACGCCCAATCTGTCTCCACGCGGTCCCGGTAGATCATCCCGGCATCCTCAGGCACCACGAAGTTCACCGTTTCGCCGGTCTGGCGCGACAGGGCGATGAGGATTTGATGACGTGCCGCATGGTCGCGCGAATTGTGCAGAACATCGGTGCCCAGACGGCGGGCTCGATAGCCGGGCCGCAGTCCTTTCTGACGGATATCATTGAGCAGGAACCCCTCAGCCACCAGCGTTGCGCACAGACGATGGATCGTCTGCTTTGGCAGACCGATCATGCGCCCGATCTCGGTTGGGGTGAGTGCATTGTCGCTGCCGGCCACGGCTTCGAGAATCATCAACATTCGAAGGTTGGTGGGGATTCTGCTGTCCGTCATAGAACTGTCACCTCGTAAACTGCCCTTCAGCGCCGGCGTATGGCCCAGCAGTGTGGGGCCAGTTTTTCAAAGAGCGCCGCGCGCTTGAGTTTTAGCTTGTGCGCTCGTTTGAAACGTGCAGATTACCTAAACACAAAATAAATGGGAAAAATAGTCTCATTTTTTGAAGTGTGCGGTGATTTTCTGGAAGATCATCGCTCTTCAGTAAGCGTGGCGGGGAGGGCCGGGCTTGGAGTTTGACTTTGTCGTCGCTGGTGCCGGCTCCGCCGGTTGCGCGCTCGCCAATCGGCTGAGCGAAAGTGGCCGTTACACGGTCGCTTTGCTTGAGGCTGGGGGTCGCGACAGTTCGCCGTGGATTCATATTCCAGTTGGCTACTTCAAGACGATGGGCAATCCCAAGACCGACTGGCGCTACCATACGGAGCCGGATCCCGGGATCAATGGCCGCTCCATTGCATGGCCCAGAGGTCGAGTGCTCGGCGGCTCCTCGTCCATCAACGGACTTCTCTATGTTCGCGGTCAGAAGGAAGACTTTGAAGGCTGGCGTCAGCTCGGCAATGCTGGCTGGGGTTGGGAAGATGTTCTGCCTTTCTTCAAGCGCTCAGAGAATTGGGAAGACGCTAGCGGGCCGGAAGATGAGTTGCGCGGCGGGGAAGGCCCGCTGTCGGTGTCTCGAACGAGACTGCGCCGTGAGATTGTCGACCGCTGGATCGATGCTGCTGTTGAAAGCGGCTACCGCCGCAACGCGGATTATAACGGCGATGATCAGGAGGGCGTTGCATACTTCCAATTGACAGCCCGCAACGGTCGTCGCTGCTCATCCGCTGCCGCTTATCTGAAGCCTGCGCGGAACCGCACGAACCTGAAGGTCTTCACCAACGCATCGGCCAGGCAACTGCTGTTCTCGGATGATGGTGCGCGCGTTACCGGCCTTCTGGCCGATGTGAAGGGTCAGGAAGTAAAGCTGACCGCGCGGCACGAGGTGGTGCTGTCAACGGGAGCGATCGGTTCTCCGCAGCTCCTCATGGTGTCAGGCATTGGTGCAGGCGATGAGTTGGGTCGCCATGGCATTGCGGTCCGTCGCGATATGCCGGGGGTTGGCAAGAATCTGCAGGACCATTTACAGGCGCGACCCGTGTTCAAATGCAGCGTGCCAACCATCAACACTGAGACCGGCAGCCTTTTCAAGCAAGGTATGATCGCTGCTCAGTATGCGCTGACGAGATCTGGCCCGATGACCATGGCCGCAAGCTTGGGAACGGGTTTCCTGCGGACCCGCGATGAGCTGGCCACGCCAGACATTCAGTTTCATATCCAGCCATGGAGTGCGGACAAGCCCGCCGATGGACCGCACAAGTTCTCGGCATTCACCGCATCCGTGCTGCAGCTGCGGCCCGAGAGTGCCGGCCACCTTGAACTGACGTCTGCCGATATGGCGGACTATCCCAAGATCCATCCCAATTATCTGGCTACCCAAACGGACCAGGACACCATTGTTGAGGGCATTCGCATTGCCCGGAAGATCTGCCGGGCCAAGCCCGTGGCCGATGTTGTGACGGAAGAGCATTCGCCGGGCAGGGCCATCACCGATGACGACTATGATGGTATTCTGAACTGGGCACGGGACACCGCCACCACGATCTACCATCCAACTGGTACCTGTAAAATGGGCTCTGATCCGATGGCTGTTGTTGATGAGCGCTTGCGGGTTCGCGGGGTCGACGGCCTGCGAGTCGCTGATGCCTCCATCATGCCGATTATCACGTCCGGCAACACCAATGCCCCCGCCATCATGATTGGCGAGAAGGCGTCCGCCATGATCTTGGAGGATGTTCATTGATCCAGAAACAGGCCTTTCCCGGCTTCACCGCCGTTATTGAGACCACGGCGGGAGTTGTGACCGGTTTCGCCCTTGCGAGCCTCAACTCACAGTGGAAGGCTTTTACCCAATTCGTACGGACTTCGCCGGGAGGAGCGGAGAAGTTGGTTCGATAATTCTCATCTGGCTACCAAGCGGCACATTCATGCCTTCGGATGCGCCGCGAGATGGGAAAGCTTTAGGCACTAGAAAGGGAGGACTAGATGTCCATTTTGAAAAACCTGACGAAAGGGCTTGCAGCCGCAGCCCTCGGCGTCTCAGCTTTCGCCGCAACGGCCTATGCTGAAACCACCATCCGCATTCAGTCGGTGATTCCGTCCAATGCGGACGAAATCGTCATGCTCAACGAGTTCGCTGCAGACGTTGCGGCCCTCACTGATGGCGAAGTGAAGTTCGAAGTGCTGCCAGCCGGCGCAGTCGTCGGCGCTCAAGAGATTCTTGACGCTGTGGATGCTGGTCTGGTGGAAGCCGGCTTTGCCTGGACCCACTACTGGTCCGGTAAGCACCCAGCAGCCATGCTGTTCGGCTCGCCTGTTGCTGGTGCCGGTGTTGGCATCGACAACATCGCGTTCATGAGCTGGTTCCTGTCTGCCGGCGGCAAAGAGCTCTACGAGCAGCTGTGGGATGAGATGGGCGTGAACGTCAAAGGCTTCATGCTGCAGCCGGTTGGTCCGGAAGCCCTTGGCTGGTTCAAAGAGCCAATCGAGTCCATGGCTGACTTCCGCAAGTACCGCTTCCGGACGCCTCCAGGCATTCCAGGCCAAACCTACAAGGACATCGGTGTTGCATCGGTTGCCATGGGCGGCGGCGACATCCTGCCAGCTCTTGAAAAAGGCACCATCGACGCAGCTGAATGGTGCTGCCCGAAGCCTGACTCCGTGTTCGG
>JBCBXA010000111.1:0-8969 GCA_039816825.1 Pseudomonadota bacterium
GGCGGTTTGCGGCAATTGTGGCACCGCACGGTCGCAGCCGAACTCGCTCTGGTTGAGCTGGAGCCAGCCGACAGCTCTGAATTGGCTCTGCTGCACGCGCAGAGTTTTCCTCGTGCCTGGACCGACGGGGAATTTGAGCGCCTGATCATCGATCCGACGAACCTGGCGCTCGCTCTGCGCCAGTCTGCCCACACGCCTCTTTTAGCGTTCATTCTTGTACGCCGCACCATATCGGCTGGCGAAGCCGAGATCCTGTCCATCGCTGTCGACAAGTTCTGGCAGAGGCGGGGCTTGGGGTATCGCCTGCTTGACGAGGCGATAAGACGCCTCAACGCCGACAGTCTGGAAGCGCTTTTTCTGGAAGTCGATGAGGCCAACACGGCCGCTCGAGCCCTTTACGACAGGCTGGGGTTTGAGCAGGTGGGGCGGCGAAAGGGCTATTATGCAAGGTCAGATGCGTCGGACGGGCGGGCACAACCACCGGGGGATGCGCTTGTCATGAAGCTCTGCCTTCGGTAGCCACCCGCTATGGCAAAATCCGGTTCCCAGTCCCCGTTTGTCGAAAGCCTTGCCGAGCGCTGTGCCAACGCTGGGCTGCGTATCACCGGCCAGCGCCGTATCATCACTGAAATTCTGGACGCCGCCAGCGACCATCCTGATGTGGAGGAACTGCACCGCAGGGCAGTGCTCCACGATGCCAACATTTCCATATCGACGGTCTACAGAACGCTCAATCTGCTGGAAGATCTTGATCTGATTGCCAGGCATGATTTCCGCGACGGCAAGGCCCGATATGAGACCGTTCCCGACGAACACCATGACCACCTGATCGATCTGAAGACCGGGCGGGTGATCGAATTCACCAATGAAGAGATTGAGGCGATACAGGAAGTGATCGCTCGTCGTCTGGGATATCGTCTGGTGGACCATCGCCTTGAGCTCTATGGCGTGCCGCTTGGCACTGCGGCTGATGCCAAAGATCGAGAGCGGGAAGACGATTAGGCCACGAGCATGTTTGAGCGTTACCTCCGACTTGCCCTCGTCGGCACCATAATCTGCGTGCTCACACTGGTTCTTATACCCGCACAGCTGCTCCTCACCGCTCTTCAACTTCCCCTCCGCCGGGCCGTTCCCATGTGGTGGCACAGGGTGATGCGCCGTGTCCTGCGCGTATCGGTTAATGTACAGGGCCGACCCATGGCCTCACGCCCGCTGCTGCTAGTGGCCAACCACCAGAACTGGCTCGATATCGTTGTTCTTGGCTCGGTGATGCCACTTTGCTTCATCGCAAAATCTGAAGTGCGCGGCTGGCCGGGCTTTGGCTGGCTGGCCCGTCTGCAGCGGACCGTTTTTGTCGCCCGCGAGCGGCGCTCGGCTACGGGCGCTGCCGTGGGTGAGATCGCCGAACGCATGGCGGAGGGCGATGTTATGGTGCTGTTTGCGGAGGGCACCACTTCAGACGGGAACCGCATCCTCCCGTTCCGCTCGTCGCTTCTTGGTGCCGCACAACAGGCCGAGCGTGACGGTGCCGTGGAACAGGTGGGCGTGCAGACTGTGACGGTGAACTATGCCGCCATCCGGGGCGGCGCTTCTGGCCGCAGCGGTCGCAAAGCCCTGGCATGGTATGGCGACCTCGAACTCCTGCCGCATATGCTGTCGGTCCTGACCATGGGTCCCATCCATGCTGATGTGCGCTTCGGTTCCGAACGCACATTGGAGCCGGGCACCAATCGTAAGGTTCTGACCCAGGAATGCTTCACTGAAATGCAACATGCCTTCGCCGACATGACGGCAGTGGGAAGAGGGCTCCAACCCAACTGACCTGTCCAACAGAATTGTAGGCCAGCGCTGCATCCTGTAGAGATAGGCACCTGCCTACGCGATGCACCACCACCCAAAGAACACCAATCGATCCATGACCGAGAACAGACGCAAGGTCTTCATCAAGACCTATGGCTGCCAGATGAACGTCTACGATTCCGAGCGCATGGGCGATGCGCTGGGTGCTGATGGCTATGAGCAAACCGATGATGTCGAGGCAGCGGATCTCGTTCTGCTCAACACCTGCCATATCCGCGAGAAGGCGGCTGAGAAGGTCTATTCAGAGCTTGGCCGCATGCGAAAGCTGCAGGCGCGGAAGCAGGCCAATGGCGAGGAAATGATGATTGGCGTGGCCGGCTGTGTGGCCCAGGCCGAGGGCAAGGAGATCATCGCCCGCGCGCCCGTGGTTGATTTTGTCGTTGGGCCACAAACCTATCACCGCCTGCCCTCTATCCTTCAGCGCTCACGCAGCGGCGAGAAAGTGGTTGAGACGGACTATGCTGTCGAAGACAAGTTCGAGCACCTTCCATCGGTCGCCAACCGCCCGAAACGAACCCGTGCAGTCACCAGTTTCCTGACTGTCCAGGAAGGCTGCGATAAATTCTGCACTTTCTGTGTGGTGCCCTATACGCGGGGTGCAGAGACCTCCCGTCCAGTGGAACGGCTGGTCTCTGAGGCAAAACAGCTGGCTGATGCGGGCGTGCGGGAAATCACTCTCCTGGGTCAGAACGTCAACGCGTGGCACGGCGAAGGCCCTGATGGCCGCGACTGGGGTCTGGGCGAACTGCTTCACGAACTGGCCCGGCGCGTTCCCGAGCTCGACCGCCTGCGCTACACGACGTCCCACCCACGGGATATGGATGACGCCCTCATCGAGGCGCACCGGGATCTCCCCATGCTGATGCCATATCTTCATCTGCCGGTGCAGGCCGGTGCCGACCGCATCCTCAAAGCGATGAACCGCCAGCATACCCGCAACGAGTATTTTGCCATCATCGACCGTATTCGGGACGCCAATCCGGACATCGCCATGTCCGGCGATTTCATCGTTGGGTTCCCCGGCGAGACGGATGAAGACTTTGAGCAGACTATGGATCTCGTGCGTCGTGTGACCTACGCCCAAGCCTTCTCTTTCAAATATTCGCCTCGCCCGGGAACGCCCGGAGCCGACTTGTCGGATCAGGTTGATGCCGATGTGGCTTCGGAACGTTTGCAGCGTCTCCAGAGCCTGCTCAACGAGCAGCAGTTGGCCTTCAACCGCTCCAAGATCGGCACAAGCATGGACGTCTTGGTGGAAAAACCCGGCAAACGTGAGGGTCAGATGATCGCACGTTCCCCTTGGCTGCAGTCCGTGGTGGTCGATGCCGGGCTTGGCGATGTCGGTGACATAATCCCGGTTGTCGTCACGGGCGCAGGGCCGAACAGCCTGTCCGCAGAAGCACCGGTGGCTGCTGCTTCGTGAGGGCGCGGCGGGCAGTGCGTACCGTATTGTGTGTTGATGATCGGCGTCCATCCGGCCCGTCCGGCTTGTCACAAACCCGTCTCGGCATCAGCTTACCTGTGATGAGAACGCACAACCCAGTGATTCGGAGACTTGCTCCTGGCACAACGTCCACTTCCGTCCGGCTCTTCCTCGGCAGCGCATCAGCATCACGGGCGGGCATCTGACTTGGCGCACATCGTTCTGACGTTTGACGAGAACTCCCTCGCGGCCCAGCTTTTCGGCCAGTATGACGAGCACATCGCCATGATCGAGCGTGAGCTGGGTGTGCGTGCTGCGACCCGCGGCAACGAGGTCGAAATTCAGGGAGATGATACCTCTGTCGACAGCGCCCGCGTCGCTCTGGAGGCTCTCTATGATCGCCTTCAGAAAGGTGAGGCCATCGACAAGGGCGATGTGGATGGTGCGCTTCGCATAGCACGGATGCCTGATGCCCAGATGGATCTGCCTGCTGTCGGCAAAAAGCCGCGTCTGGCTATGGCTGAGATCGCCACCCGGAAGAAGACCATTCGTGCTCGGTCCGGCACTCAGGACGCCTATGTGCGCGCCATGCAGCGCGCTGAACTGGTGTTTGGCATCGGCCCGGCCGGCACCGGTAAAACCTACCTGGCTGTCGCCCAGGCCGCTGCCATGCTGGAGCGCGGCGCGGTGGATCGCATCATTCTTACGCGCCCGGCGGTGGAGGCTGGCGAACGCCTCGGTTTCCTGCCTGGCGACATGAAGGAAAAGGTCGACCCCTATCTGCGGCCGCTCTACGACGCCCTCTACGACATGATCCCGGGAGACCAGGTCGAGAAGATGCTGGCAGCGGAGACCATCGAGATCGCACCGTTGGCATTCATGCGAGGCCGCACTCTGGCAAATGCGGCGGTCATTCTCGATGAGGCGCAGAACACGACATCCATGCAGATGAAGATGTTCCTCACACGCCTTGGCGAGAATGGCCGCATGATTGTCACAGGCGATCCTAGCCAGATTGACCTGCCACGCGGCGTCACATCCGGACTGGTTGAGGCTCTGCAGGTTCTGGATGATGTCGAAGGCATTGTTCAGGTGAAGTTTTCATCGGCTGATGTGGTCCGCCATCCATTGGTGGCCAAGATCGTCAATGCCTATGACGGAGCCAAAGGCGAGGCGCCGACGAACGCTGACATCCGTGGCGGCAGCCGACAATCCGATGGATCTGCGCCCCATTGACCGGCGCACCCCGCTTTGATGTCCTCATTGAGGATGATGGCTGGGGCCGCCACATCGGCGATGCCCAAGCCGTATGCGAACAGGCACTGAGGCTCACTTTGCCCCAGAATGCGGACACCGAGGTGAGTTTCCTGTTCACCAGCGACGAAGCGATCCGGAAACTGAATGCCGACTATCGCGGCAAGGATCAGCCCACCAATGTGCTGTCTTTCCCCATGGTGCAGATCGCCGCCGATGATCCTTTTCCACCCATGCTTGGGGACGTCATCATGGCTCGTCAAACCGTCCAGGCTGAAGCCGAGCAATTGGGCATCACAATGCATGACCACATCATGCATCTTTTGATCCACGGCCTTCTGCATCTGACCGGGCACGACCATGAAGATGATGATGAGGCAGAGATGATGGAAGCCAAGGAGCGTGAACTTCTGGCTTCCATCGGCATTGCGGATCCTTACGAAGTCACACCTTGAACCTCATATTGCCCAGATTGACCCGCAGCCGTGCGGGGCATACGAACACAAACCACAACAAGCCGATTTGCGCATTGCGATGACACCGGACAGTTCGTCTTCCCTCCAGGCCGAAACCGCCATTGACGCGGACCCAGAGCCAGAACAATCACGCGAACTTGTGGCGCTTGAGCCGCAACCCTCTCGCCCCGGTTGGGTGGGGCGCCTGCTGAGCCTTTTTGGCCTCGGTGCGAACTCAAGCGGTGCCCGTCAAGACATTGAAGATGTGCTCGCCACCCGTGAGGGCGATGATGAAGCGCTTTCGGTCAAGGAGAAGGCGCTGCTCACCAATATTCTGCGTCTGCGGGATACGCGCATTGAAGACGTTATGGTGGAGCGCGGCGAAATTCACGGTGCCGAACTCAGCGAAAGCCTTGGCGAAGTTCTGCGCAAGCTCATTGAGAGTCGCCACAGTCGGATGCCGGTCTATTGCGAGACCCTCGATGACCCCCGTGGCATGGTCCATATCCGCGATCTTCTGGGCTACATCGTCGAGCAGGCGGCGGAGCGCCCGAAGCGCAAGCGCAAGACGGCCAAGTCCGAGACACCTGACGGAAATGACAAGCACCTGATCGGGGTCATCAACGATCTCAGCCGGGCCGATATGTCGGTGACGTTGGACAAATCCGGACTGACCCGCCCCATCATTTTTGCACCGCCTTCCATGCTGGCCATGGATCTGATGGCCCACATGCAGGGCGCGCGCACCCAGATGGCTCTGGTGATTGATGAGTATGGCGGAACGGACGGCTTGGTGAGCCTCGAAGATCTCGTCGAGACGGTGTTTGGCGAGATCGAAGATGAACATGATGACGAGGCGGAGAAGCTGATTACGGAGGTCTCCTCTGGTGTCTGGCGCGCCGATTCCCGAGCCGAGATTGAAGACGTGAAATCAGCCATCGGCCCCAGTTTTGATGTTTCCGACCATGAGGATGAAGTCGATACGCTGGGTGGGCTTCTGTTCTCGAGCCTGGGGCGGATTCCTGTTCGCGGCGAGATCATCCATGCTGTCGAGGGGTTTGAGATCGAAGTTACGGATGCCGACCCGAGGCGCATCAAGAAGGTCCGCATTTCCCGGCGCAAGGCGGGTGCGCGGCGCAAGGCGGCGGGCGGCTAGGTGGCGACGCCACTCGAAAGGTTCCGGATGCGCGCAGGAGATGTTCTTCTGCTCTGGGGCTGGCGGGCCAATGCCACGGCTTTTCTCGCCGGCGGCTTGTTTGCCCTTGGATTGCCACCTCTCGACCTGTTCTTTTTCGGTTTTCTGGCTCTGCCCATTCTCGTCCTGTTACTCGATGGGGCGACGACTGATGACCCCTCCCAAGGTGCCGGTGGGCGATTCCGAAAGGGTTTTGTGCGCGGGTGGTGGTTTGGAACCGGCTATTTTCTCGTCTCCCTTTGGTGGGTAGCCACGTCCTTCCTGGTGGATGGCGGTCTACTTTTGCTTCTGCTCCCCTTTGCCATGGTTCTGCTGCCCATGGGCCTCGCTCTGTTCACCGGCCTGGGATGTGGCTTGGCATCGATTGCCTGGCACGAAGGGCCTCAGCGTCTCCTCTTGTTGGCTGGCGCTCTTGGAGCAACGGAGTGGTTGCGCGGCAATGTGCTGACTGGCTTCCCTTGGAATCTCTATGGCATGCCCGCGATGATGCACCCGCTGGGGATGCAGTCCTCTTCGGTTCTCGGCATTTATGGCGTGACGGTCGTTGCGTTGTTCGTTTTTGCCGCTCCCGTGCTTCTGATCGAACCACGCCGGCAGCCCGTTCTGTCCAGCAAGTCCTTCGACAGGCGGCGTTTTTGGGTTGGCTCGTTTGCGCTTATCCTCGCACTGGCCCACATAGGTTTTGGCGCATGGCGTCTCGCCACGACCGAGATCACATACCAGCCGAACGTGGCGCTGCGGGTTGTGCAGCCCAACCTCAACCAGGTCGACAAGTGGAAACCCGAGCTGGCTGATGAGCATTTTCAAAGCTATCTGAAGCTCAGCGACCGCGCCACCAGCCCGCAGACGATTGGGGCGCTTTCGTTCACCCATATCATCTGGCCCGAGACGGCCTTTCCATTTCTGCTGACCGAGCGCCCCGACGCGCTGGTCGCGTTAGCCGACCTCATTCCTGACGAGACTGTGTTACTCACCGGAGCCAACAGGCTGGAGCGAAGCGCCGATGAGGAAACGGCTTCTCGGGTCTACAACTCCATCTACGCAATCAATGGGTCCGGCGAGATCATTGCGGCTCAGGACAAGGTCCGTCTCGTGCCGTTTGGAGAGTATATTCCCTTTGCTCAGTTTCTTGACATTTTTGGCCTCAGCCCCATTGCGGCGAACGACTTCGGATTTGCCGCCGGGGCGGTTCGCAACGTGATGTCTCTGCCCGGTACGCCGGCCCTGCTTCCGCTGATCTGTTACGAGATCATCTTCCCCAATGCGCGTGCGCAATCGGCGGAGACTGGCAGGCCGGAATGGATCCTGAACGTGACCAATGACGCTTGGTTCGGAGCGACGCCGGGTCCGCACCAACATTTGCGCCACGCCCAGATTAGAGCCGCCAGCGACGGGCTGCCGGTGGTGCGAGCGGCCAATACCGGCATCTCAGCCGTGATCGACCCCCTGGGCCGCATCACGCATCGGCTGCCCCTTGGCGAGGCAGGAACACTTGATAGTGCGCTTCCCCAGCCGGTGGCCTCTCCATTGACGCCATTGGGCCAAAAGGACCATACAGACGCAGATGATCTGAAGCCGTGGCTCCTTTCCAGCAGTTTCATACTCATTTGCCTCATCGTGATATTCTGCCTTTTGGGCGGTATGAGGCGGTTGCGATAGGCAAGGCCGTTTGTCGGTTTCGTATGATTTTGAGGATCAAGGCCCTCGACTTCTCAACACCCGGATCAACATGAGCGCTGCAAAGACACCCAATCCCATCGATGTCCATGTGGGCAGCCGTGTGCGCCTGCGGCGGACGATGATGAGCATGAGCCAGGAGAAGCTGGGCGACGCTCTGGGTGTGACGTTCCAGCAGGTACAGAAATACGAGAAGGGCACCAATCGCATCGGCGCAAGCCGGATGCAGCAGATCTGTAATGTTCTCGAAGCGCCGGTGTCGTTCTTTTTTGAAGACGCGCCGGGGGATGTTTCGGGACAGGCCGCCGGAATGAGCGAGCCCGGCGCCGACTTTGTGGTGGATTTTCTCTCAACCTCCGAAGGCGTGCAGCTGAACAAAGCGTTTGCCCGCGTCAAAGACCCTGCTGTGCGCAAGCGCATCGTGGATCTGGTGAAGACCTTGGCCGATCAGGCTGAAAGCAGCTAGTTCCCTCGCCGACGACCATCCATGACGCAGCACCCCGATCAACCAAGGCGCTCCCGCGCCAGCGAAGCTTTCTTCGGCCGAAGAAAAGGCAAGACCCTGCGCCCTGCCCAGCTGGCCATTCGCGACGAGCATCTGCCAAACTTGCTGGTTGACCCATCAGCACCCTTTCCAGGTCTGGACGCCATTTTCCCCCGTCGGGCCTCGAACCCCCTTTATCTCGAGATCGGATTTGGTGGCGGAGAGCATCTCGACGCAGAGCGGCTTCGGCTTCGTGATGTCAATTTTCTGGGGGTCGAGCCCTTTGTGAACGGCGTCGTGAAATTCCTGACGGCTTACGATGCCGAACCCTCAGACAATATCCGGCTCTACGATGATGATGCGACGCGCATTCTGGACTGGCTGCCGGACGAGAGTGTTGATCGTATCGACCTGCTCTATCCTGATCCTTGGCCCAAGCCGCGCCATTTCAAACGCCGCTTCGTCAACGCGCAAAGTCTTGAGCGCTTCCTTCGCGTACTGAAACCCGGTGGCGTGTTCCGCTTTGCTTCCGATATCGACAGCTACCAGAACTGGACTCTGGCACATGTGGCAGACAGGTCTGATCTGACTTGGACCGCGCGGCTATCTGCCGACTGGCAT
>JBCBXA010000112.1:0-8831 GCA_039816825.1 Pseudomonadota bacterium
GCAACTCGATGTAGTCCTTGGTGGCCTGAATGCCTTCCGGCGAAGCCCAGGCTGCGCTGCCGTCATCATTGAAGATGTCTGCGCCTGAGGCCCAGAGGAAGTTGAGCCAGATGAACAGGTTCTGACGGTTGCCATCATTATTGTAATAGAGCGCAAGCGGCGCGACGTCCGGATTGCTTTCCTTGAGCTCCTTGCCAATGCGGATGACGTCTTCCCAGGTGGCGGGCGGCTCCGAAATCAGGTCCTTGCGATAGAACATGAGCTGCGGGTGTGCCCGCAGTGGGAAGCCCAGCGTTTTGCCTTCAAACTGTGCCGAGCGGGCGAAGGCAGCCGGGTAGCGATCCATGGAAATGTCGTCGCGTTCCATCAACTCGTCGATGGGCTTGAGCCAATGAGAGTTGGGCGGACCCCAGCTGTCGAGATAGTTGACCACATCAAACGTGCCGTTGGCGGCGATGCCTTCGGCGTTGATCTTCTCCTGGAGCGAACCGAACGGAATGAACGTCCATTCGAGCTCAATGCCGGTCAGTTCGGTGAACTCTTCGTCGCGGAGCATCAGCCCGTCGAACTGCGGTGTGACCACACTGAGAATGTTTAGCTTGGTGCCTTCAAATGGCTTTCCGGCCAGCAGATTGTATTTTTCGGAATGGCCTTCTGCCATCGCGACCACAGGTGTCAGAGCCATGGAAACACCGGCTACCGCCGATGCCAGAATAGTTCTTCTTCGCATATTTTCCTCCCATTGCGACAAGACGCAGCCGAGACTATGACGCGATGGGAATGCGTATTCAAGCCTGAGGAATATTCATTCCCGGCGAAGGCGCGCGGCGGCTTTGAGCGATGGAGGGGATAATGAGATCGAACCAGTTGCGTGCCTGCCTGAAACGGCGAGCCCCGATCATCAATGCCTGGCTATCGATACCCTCAGCCTATGTGGCCGAGGGTGTGGGGCACCAGGGCTTCGACAGTGTAACCGTCGATCTGCAGCATGGCATGATGGGATTTGAGATGGCTGTGGCCATGATGCAGGCGATTTCGGCGACCCCGGCTGTGCCGTTGGTAAGAGCGCCGTCTGGCGAGCCTGAAGGCATCATGCATCTACTCGATGCCGGTGCGTACGGCGTGATATGCCCAATGGTTTCAACTGCTGAAGACGCGGCGAACCTCGTTGCAGCGTGCCGTTACCCGCCGCAAGGGCGACGATCCTTTGGTCCTGCTCGTGGCAAGCTGTACGGCGGAGAAGACTATTTCGACAAAGCCAATGATGAGATTCTGGTGATCCCGATGATTGAGACCGCTGCGGCGCTCGACAATCTGGATGCCATATTGTCGGTGCAGGGCGTTGACATGGTCTATGTGGGCCCCAACGACCTCGCTCTGGATCTCGGTGAGCACCCTGGCGCCGAGTTAGAGGAAAGCCGAACATCTCAGAGCATTGCGCACATATTGGCACGCGCCAAGTCTGCCGGCGTTGCTACGGGTATCTTCTGCTCAAACGGAGAACTGGCTCGTGCGCGCATCGATGAAGGGTTTGATCTTGTCACGCCCGGCAACGACTTCAACACGCTCATGGGCTCCTTGAGATCCGAAATTGCAAAGTGCCGAGCGTGACGCGAGCGGTGGCGGCCCAGTTCACTTATCCAATCGCGCGCCGGTGAAAATCTCGGTTTGCCTTCCGTGATCCCGGTTGTAACGTTCTGTTATGACGGACGCCGACGATGATATTCTGAAGACACTGCCCTTAAGGCTCAAAGAGGCCCGTAAGTCGCAGCGCCTGTCACTTGAAGCCGTGTCCAAGCTGAGCGGTGTATCGCGCTCCATGTTAAGTCAGATCGAGCGTGGTGAGAGCAGCCCCACCATTTCAACTCTTTGGAATCTGACGCGCGCCTTGAAGGTGGATTTTGCCGGCCTCCTGAATCAGCGGGAACCGGGTGACTCCATCGATGTGCTCAAGGCTTCCGAAGCTCCAACGATCGACAAGGTCGGCCAGAAATGCCGGATTGCCATCCTTTCATCACCGGACGAGGCGGGCGGACATGAGGTCTACGATATCTTTCTGCAAAAGGGTGGTTCGTTAAAAAGCAAGCCACACCCACCCGGCACGACCGAACAGTTGACTGTTTTGGAGGGGACGGTTCGTGTGGCCTCGGGGGCTGCGGCGGAGCAGCTGTCGACGGGTGACACGGCTCGCTACGCAGCCGATGTTCCCCATGAGATTTTGGCCGTTGGGGCTGCCGCTCGAGTTTTCCTGCTCGTAAAAATGCGCTGACGGGAGAGGTCGCTGCTCGGCAGCATAACAGATGAATTTCCACTATAGTGGATTTTCATTGCAGAGGGGCTCTCCATGTGTCAGCTTAGCTGGTGCAGTGAACAGCCTAGGAGATCCCGGTGGCCGACGCGTTTCTCGATCATATCTCATCACTCCTGACGCAGATTAGCGATGACGGGCTTTTCAAGGTGGAGCGTGAGATAACGACCGCTCAGGCCGGAAATGTTTCCGTGCAGGGGCGTGAGGTCATCAATCTGTGCGCCAACAATTATTTGGGACTGGCCGATCACCCCAAGCTCATCGAGGCGGCCAAGGGTGCCATGGATACGCACGGCTTCGGCATGGCCAGCGTGCGTTTCATCTGCGGCACGCAGGATCTCCACCGCGCCCTCGAAATGCAGCTTGCCGAATTTCTGGGCCAAGATGACTCGATTCTCTTTGCGGCGTGTTTTGATGCCAATGGCGGGCTGTTTGAACCATTGCTTGGGCCAGAAGACGCCATCGTTTCAGACAGTCTGAACCACGCCTCCATCATCGATGGCGTTCGGCTCTGCAGGGCCCAGCGCTATCGCTATGCCAACAATGATATGGCCGACCTGGAGGCCAAGCTGAAGGAAGCGCGGGCTGCTGGAGCTCGGCATGTGATGATCGCTACTGACGGCGTGTTCTCCATGGATGGCACGCTGGCCGATCTGCCCGGTATCCGTGCGCTGGCCGACAGGTATGACGCCATCATCATGGTGGATGATTGCCACGCAACGGGCTTTATGGGTCCACACGGAGCGGGGACACCTGATCATTTCGGCGTCCAGATTGACATTCTCACGGGCACTCTTGGCAAAGCTCTGGGCGGCGCCATCGGAGGTTACATTTCCGGGCCGCAACCGGTTATTGACCTGCTGCGCCAGAGGGCGCGTCCCTACCTTTTCTCGAACTCTCTGCCGCCATCCGTTGTTGCAGCTGGCATCGCGGTGTTGGACTTGATCCGAGAGGGCGCCGATCTTCGCGAGCGCCTGTTCGCAAATGCCGCTTACTGGCGCGCTGGCCTCACAGAATTCGGCTTTGAGCTTCTGCCGGGCGAACATCCCATTGTTCCGGTGATGCTCGGCGAGGCGCAACTGGCGCAAGACATGGCTGCCGGTCTGTTCGAAGAGGGTGTGTTTGTATCTGGCTTCTTCTTCCCGGTGGTGCCGCGGGGCCAGGCCCGTATCCGTACGCAGATGAACGCTGCATTGACCCGGGACCAGCTGGATCGTGCCCTGACCGCTTTTGGCAAAGTGGGGCGCAGACTGGGTGTCATCTCATGACGACGAATATGATGAAGGCGCTCGCCAAGACCATGCCGGAAGAAGGGCTTTGGCGGATTGAGGCCCCCGTGCCGGAGATCGGTTCTGACGACGTTCTGATCCGCGTCAACAAGACAGGCATTTGTGGCACTGACATTCACATCTGGAACTGGGATGAATGGGCCGCCGACACGGTGCCGCTTCCCCTGATCACCGGCCATGAGTTTGCGGGAGAGATTGTGGAGCTCGGTTCCAAAGTCACGGGCCTTGCCGTCGGTCAGCGATGCTCCGGCGAAGGACATTTGATCGGGTCGGAAAGTCGGCAGTCGCGGGCGGGCAAGTTTCACCTCGATCCGGGCACACGCGGGATTGGCGTTAACGAGCAGGGTGCCTTTGCGGAGTACCTGAAACTGCCGGCGTTCAATGTTGTTCCGCTGCCCGACGACATCTCGGATGAGATCGGCGCCATTCTCGATCCGCTCGGCAATGCCGTTCACACAGCATTGAGCTTTGATCTTCTCGGCGAAGACGTTCTCATCACCGGGGCCGGGCCGATTGGCATCATGGCGGCAGCCGTGGCCCGCCACGCTGGAGCGCGCCGGGTGGTCATCACGGATGTCAATTCCAGCCGGCTGGAACTGGCGACGAGCGTTGTGCCATCGGTTCGTGCCGTCGATGTGTCTCGTGAAGATCTTGCCGATGTTGTCCATGAACTCGGCCTTAAGGAAGGCTTCGATGTGGGGTTGGAGATGTCGGGCAATCAGGCGGCGCTTGATCAGATGGTCGAAGCGCTGGTGATGGGTGGCAAGATTGCTCTGCTGGGCATTCCGCCTGGCCAATCACCGGTGAACTGGAGCCGCATCGTCTTCAAGGCCATTACGATCAAGGGCGTCTATGGCCGCGAGATGTTCGAGACGTGGTACAAGATGATCGCTATGTTGCAGAACGGATTGGACGTTACGCGGGTCATCACGCACCGCTTCGACCTGGCGGACTTTGCTGAGGGCTTCACGCAAATGAAGTCGGGTCACTCAGGAAAGGTGATCCTGAACTGGCATTGAGCTCGGTGCTGGCTAAGCGTGCAACTGGGTCTGCTGGGGTTCGGTGAGCTGAAATCCCCAGAACTTGACCTCGAACCCGGCTCGCTCCGGCGAGCACAGATAAGGGCCAGCCATCAATACGTCGCCCTGCTTATCGAAAGGCAGCAGTCGCGCCATGCGCCAGACTGCATCGTCCTGTTCAACAGGCCTGTACTGGCACAGCACGGCATCGCCCAGCTTGGTCGCGCGGAGGGAGAGAGGGCCATTGATTGCAAGAGGCGCGGCGGACCAGTCTGAGGTGCCATCGGTCGCGACGCAGCTCAGATGTGTCTCACCGTCGGTGAACTCCACCCCAAATTTCACCCACCGTTCTTTTGAAACACGCAGCATCAGACCGCACTGATCGTAAAGTTCCGTGAAGTTGGCCTGCACGGTCACTTGCGCAGAAAAATCTCCATTGGTTCTTGCCAGCAGGGCGTGGCCATCGTCACGCTGAAAGCCATAGAACGTGCGCTGCCAGAAGTCGGTCTTGTCGCCGGAAACGGCGACGAGCTCGGCCTGACCCGTGACGCGCCAATCGGGCGGCGGGTTCAGCCATGTCATATTGGCCCATGGATTGGAGTTGGCAGCCATACGGGTTCCTCGCTCAATGCTTCCGGCGCACCATGGCGCGCGATCAGTGGCATTGCCATCCATTTCCAAAAGCGTGTTACGGTCGCACATCCTTGGGAGGGGATGATATGGACGATACGCTCAGGACATTTGTTGCTGAAACCAAGGCCCGGCTGAAAAGCTTGCATGACGTGCGAAAGAGCTTTGCCGAGGTAACGGAAGCCGTGGCCGCTGATGTGGAAGCCATCCGGAACCGGGAGGCAAAGGGGCAAAGTTCCATTCCCGAAGTCACTTTTAGTGCAGTCGCCGATGGAAAGGTCTCCACAGCTGATCATGAGATGATCAAGAAGGCAGGTGCGGTGATTGTGCGGGGTGTCTTTCCTCGACAGCAGGCCGAAAGCTGGAACGCCGAACTGGGGGACTATGTCGCCGAGAACGACTACTTTGCCAAAGCCAAAGAAAAGGCTGGGATCGACAAATATTTCAGCGATCTGGATGCCGGAACCCCGCAGATTTTCGGCCTGTATTGGTCGCGGCCGCAGGTCATGGCGCGGCAGGCGGAGGCCATGGCGGTTACCAAGCGTTTCCTCAACCGGCTGTGGAGCGTGGGTGGACCCATGGGGGATGAGTTCGACCCGGACAATGACTACGCCTATGCGGACCGCACGCGGCGACGCCAGCCGGGGGATACTACGCTCGGCCTCTCACCCCACATGGATTCTGGTTCCTATGAGCGTTGGCTCGACCCTGCCTATCAACGGATCTACGGCCCGATCTTTGAAGGCCACTGGCAGGACTATGATCCATGGAAGGCGACCTTCCGAACGCAAACGCGGGAGTACGCGTCGCCAGCCGTTTGCTCCATGTTCCGCACCTTCCAAGGCTGGACGGCACTCACGCCGCAAGGCCCGCAGGATGGCACGCTTCGGCTTGTCCCGTCTGCACAAGTGATTGCCTACATCCTCCTGCGCGCGTTGCAGGATGATGTTGCCGCAGATGATCTGTGCGGAGCCGTGCCAGGGCGTGCGCTCTCGGTCTCGCCTGAATGGCACCAGCCGCTTCTCGATGGACTCGTATCGATCCCACAAGTGGAACCTGGGGACACCGTCTGGTGGCACACGGACGTGGTTCATGCGGTGGGGGACGAGCACCACGGGAAGGATTATGCGAGCGTTATCTATATCGGCGCCACGCCGAAGTGCGAAAAGAACGAGGCCTATGCTCGCAAGCAGGCCCAGAGCTTTTTGCGAGGTGCCAGCGCGCCGGACTTTGCGCCCGAGGATTATGAAGTGGACTTTAAGGGGCGTGCGACGGCCGACGATCTCACCGAGCTTGGAAAGGAGCAGATGGCTCTCAGTTGAGTGAAGAGGCGGTAGCCTCAGCTACATCACCGCACCGATCTGCCAGGGCACGAACTCCGCGCCGCCAAAGCCAAGCGCTTCGCTCCTGGTCTTCTCGCCGGAAGCGACTCGGACAAGCATCTCGAATATCTCGGCGCCCTTGTCCTCAATGGACACCTGGTCCGAGATGATGTCACCGCAATTGATGTCCATGTCGTCTTTCATACGGCCATACATCTCGCTGTTGGTGGCGAGTTTGATGCAAGGCGTGGGCATGTATCCGGAGACGGAGCCGCGACCCGTGGTGAACACCACCAGGTTTGCACCTGATGCGATCTGGCCGGTCACAGAGCACGGATCGTAGCCGGGGCTGTCCATGAAGACGAAGCCGTGTTTGTCGATCCGCTCCGCGAAGAGATAGACGTCCTCGATGGGAGCAGAACCGCCTTTGGCCACAGCACCCAGAGACTTTTCCAGAATGGTGGTCAGGCCGCCGCGCTTGTTGCCGGGGGAGGGGTTGTTGTTCATCTCGCCGCCATTGCGGGCTGTGTAGTCTTCCCACCAGCTGATGCGATCCAGAAGCTTCTGGCCCACTTCCGCAGATGGCGCGCGCGCGGTGAGCAGATGCTCCGCGCCATAGACCTCGGATGTCTCCGACAAAATTGTCGTGCCGCCCCGGCGCACCAGCAAATCGGATGCGTGTCCAAGCGCCGGATTGGCGGTGATGCCCGAATACCCATCCGAACCGCCGCACTGCATGCCCACCATCAACTCGCTAACGGGAATGGGCTCGCGCTGCAGCTTGGATGCCTCAACGGCCATGTCTTCCAGAATGGTGAGGCCGGCTTCAACGGTTTTGGCTGTGCCGCCCGCCTGCTGAATGTTCATATATCTCAGATTGCCATCCTGCCGGATGCGGCGACCATCGACCAGGTGCGAGAGCTGCATCATCTCGCACCCAAGACCCAACAGCAAAATGCCAGCGAAATTGGGGTGGCACGCATAACCGGACAGGGTTCGGAAGAGAGCCTGATAGCCCTCGTTCTCCGAAGACATGCCGCAGCCGGTCCCGTGAACGATCGGGACCACGCCATCGATGCCCGGGAAGCGCTCTGCAAAGCCCTGTTTCTCCGCAGCATTGGCGATGAAGCGGGCCACAGAGCCAGAGCAGTTCACTGTGGTGACGATGCCCAGATAGTTGCGCGTGCCGGCTTTTCCATCTTCCCGGCGGTAGCCTTGGAACGTCCTGTTGTCCGCAATCTCCGGCAAAGGGGAAGCGGCGGAGCCGAACGCATGATCCTGCTTGTGGTCTGCCATTGCGAGGTTGTGCACGTGGACATGCTCGCCCAAAGCTATGTCCTGCGTCGCCTGACCGATGATCTGGCCATACCGCAGAACATTGTCGCCCCGCTTGAGGACTCGAGTGGCGATCTTGTGTCCGCGGCCGATATCGGCCCTCAACGTGCACGGCACCTCAGCAAGCTGCGTCCCCGCCGTCAGATTTTTCAGTGCAATGACCACGCTGTCATCTGCGTGGAGCCTTATGGTTTCGGCGGTGTCTTGGTGTGTCACAACGTCAAGCATTTGATGGCAAGCCCATGCGGTAGAAGCGGTTGGCGGTGGCAAAGAAGATAGCATCCTGGTCTTCAGCGCTCAGTTGGTTCGTTAGCGCCCTCGCAGACTGAAGCCAACGTTCATAGGACGATGCCAACAGGGCGACGGGCCAGTCCGAGCCCCACATCAGGCGATCAGGACCAAACGCTCCGATGATGTGATCGGTGAATGGCCTCAACGCCTCATCGGTCCAATCCGGTTTGGCTTCAGTGACCAGCGCCGAGAATTTACAGACGGCTTGTGTATCCTCTGCCAGCGTCGTCATGCCCGCCGCCCAATCCGAAAAGGCGTTCGGGTCGTCTGGATAGTCGCGTATCTGCGGTTTCAGGCAGTGGTTCAGCACCACCCGCATCCCCGGGTAGCGCGCGAGCAGCGTTTGAAAATTCTTAATATGCCGCGGAAAGCCGAGCGCCTCGAAGACGAGATCGTGCTCTGTGATGGCGTCATAGGCCCACTGGATGTCAGGGCGGAGCATCCAATCATCGTCCGGCAGGTCCTGGATCATCGGGCGCACACCCAGCAGCTTTGGGTGTTGCGCCAATCGAGCGAGTGTTTCTCGGCTGGCTGGGTCCTCAAAATTGATCCAGCCGATCACGCCGCCGATCTGATCGCAGCTGTCGGCGATGCCCAGCATATACTCCGTTTCGTGCACCGTTGGTGCCGCCTGCAC
>JBCBXA010000113.1:0-8769 GCA_039816825.1 Pseudomonadota bacterium
AAGCTCGCAAAGCGCTCGGTGGGGCCCGGCAGGCCAATGCCGGTACCGGAGAGCACAACGCCCAGCAGGATAGCAATGGCGAACGGGTTCTGAATGGCGCGGGTGATGGCCCGCGCGAAAGCCTGCAGGCCCGACCCACCGCCGCGCGCCTCCAGCAGTGTGATGGACAATGGAATGATGATCAGAAGATCGACGATGAGCACCGCCGCCGAAAGGCGTACTCCGTCATCGCCAAAATTGGCTGCGGTGATGGGGAGAGCCAGAAAGCCAACATTGGCCACCGACGCGGCTTGGCCGCTGATGGCCGCCTGGCCAAGGCTCGCTGCACCGTCTCTCAGCCTGGCAAAGAGCATGCCCAGCGCGAACAGAATGAGCGCTGCAATCAGCCAGCCGCCCAGCAATGTCAGGTCGATCAGGCCGGCAATGTCCTGCCGGGCCAGGCTGCCAGCCACAAGCGCAGGCATGGCGAAAAAGAAGACGAAAGTGTTGATGGGCGCGACAGCTTCCACCGGCACCCACCGCTTCCGCCCTGCTAGGAACCCGAGCCCAACAACGGCGAAGAAGGGAAGGGTGAGGTTGAGGAGTTCGAGCATGAGCGCTGGTTAGCGGTCCATCCCATTCGCGGGAAGGCCTTTGCAGAATCGGGGGCGCTCGGATTTCGCAGCTGGTGACGTCCGCTGTGCGGACAAAGTCGCCGTTCGTTCAAACCAACTCAATGTCCGCTTTATTCTGATCAGATGTCGATTTCTAAGCTCACTTTGGTGCGGTCCATTGTGACAAAGGTTTTGAACTTCTTGATCGTCTCATTTGAAAAGAAAAGTCGCTGCGTCAGGGCCTCATATTCAGACATATCTTGCACCAGAATGATCAACACAAAATCGGCTTCACCAGTGACGTAATAGCATTGCTGTACTTCAGGGGCATCGACGAAGCTTTGCTTGACCTGTTCGATTGCCCCTCCCGTCTCCACGTTCAGCTCGACTTGAACAACTACGGTTAAGGCGGGTCCAAAACGTGCGGGATCTACAGTGGCCGTTTGGGCGGCGATGACACCAGACGCCTCGAGCCGCTTGATCCTGCGTTGCACAGATGGCGCTGACAGATTGACCCGCTCCCCGATCACCCGTTGTGGCACGGTGTTGTCTTTTTGTAGAATGCGGAGGATCTCCAAATCGAACGGATCAAGAGATTCTGAACGTTTCAATTGAAGTTCCTGCCTATCTTGCAAAAATGTTGCATATTTTCCTGCACATTAGAGCACACAACCACTAGTTAGTGAACTAAACTTTCATCAGCTGATAGAAAGAGATCCAATGTTCACACCATTCAAAACCGCTATCCTAAATCACCACGCAAGCACGCCATTATTCGATGGCCCCGTGACACAAACCCTAAACCGCGCAGGTTTCGATAACGCGGAAAAGGAGATTTCGAACTGGGACGGTTATGTCGAGACGCCCTTGATTGATCTTCCTGGGCTAGCCGGAAGGCTCGGCATCGGTGATCTTCGCTACAAACACGAAGGTCCAAGGTTCGGACTTGGCAGCTTCAAGGCACTCGGTGGGGCTTACGCGGTTTTGCGAACGGTTCAGCGTGAGCTGTCCAAATCCATTGGCAAGCTGGCGGATCCGTTCGATGTACGCCGCGGTCTTTATGCCCAGCAGACGAAGGCGATAACCGTGATTTCCGCCACTGATGGTAACCATGGCCGCTCAGTTGCTTGGGGTGCCGCGCAATTTCACACAAACTGTCGGATCTACATTCATGCAGAAGTCAGTAAGCACCGCGCCGATGTCATGCGGAACCTAGGTGCCGAAGTGGTCCGAGTTGATGGCGATTATGACGCGACGGTTGCCCAAACACGTGCCGATGCGGAAAAGCACGGATGGTTGATTGTCTCGGACACGTCTTGGCCCGGCTATACGCAGCCCCCGTTGGACGTGATGGCGGGCTATGGAGTTATGGCGCGTGAGATTGTTCAAAGCTACGTCACACCTCCGACCCACGTTTTTCTGCAGGGCGGCGTTGGTGGGTTGGCGGCTGCAGTTTCGGCTGTCTTCCATCAAGAATGGGGGTTCGATGCGCCCCGTGTCGTGATTGTCGAGCCCGAACTCGCCCCCTGTTTGTTCGCAAGCGCTAGGGCGAATGAAGCGACAAGCGTGGAGATTTCAAAGGAAACCATCATGGCGGGCCTGTCGTGTGGTGAACCATCAGAATTGGCTTGGTCAGTCCTTGCGGATGCTGCCCACGACTTTATCACTATCCCCGAAAATATTGTCGGTCCGATGGTTCGGATATTGGCTAATGGTGCCTGTGGTGACGCTTCTCTTGATGCTGGTGAAAGCGGTGTCGCTGGGCTTTGTGCTGTCGTTGCAGCAGCCAAACAACCTGCTCTAAAGCGGAATTTATGCCTAGACGCCAATTCACGCATCGTCGTCATTGGATCCGAAGGAATCACTGATCCGAATGTCTACGCCCAGATCATAGCCGGAGAAATCTGACGCCACTGAAACAGAAATTCATCACTCTAGCGACATCAGAAGGGCTGGATCGCGCTTTTGAGTATTTTCCGAATGCCGACATTCGCGCAAAATGCAGCATCGGTCAAAGTGGGCTCGAAGCGGTCGTTTGCCAGGGTCCGAAGGCGTCCGAAAAGACAACCATTCCTTAGCAGCAGTGCATAAGCCGTTGCTCCTGACACCTTATAGTCAGCACCTCGGCCTACCTCGCTCTGATCTCGCCTCTTTCTACCAGCTGGTTGAACATCGCGACGGCTGCTTGATCTATCGGGCTGAACTCCACGCCTAGCTCACGCTTGATCTTGGAATTGTCGGCGCGCCAGCGTTTGTTCATGTTTTCGGTGATGAAGCGCCGGGTGATGGTGCGGTCGAGGAGAGGCCCCACGGCCCAGAGTAGCCAGCTGGGGAGGGCGCGTTTGGGGAAGGGGTAGTTGCCCTCAACGCCCGCGCTTAGCATCTGGCCGAGTTCCAGAAAGCTGGCGGTGCGGGCCGAGGTGATGTGGCGGCCCTCAGCTTCCGGCACAAAGGCGGCGCGCATATGGGCGTCGGCCACGTCCCGCACGTCCACCATACCGATTTCGTAGGGCGGTGCACCGGCGGCCATCTGGCCGTCGCCGAAGCGCTTCATCAGTGAGAAGCTTTCCGATGTGGGCCTGCCACCCACCGCAGGGCCAATCACCAAGGACGGGTTGATCACCACCAGCCGCCATCGGTCTTGGGCCTTTGCGATGTCCCAGGCTGCCTTCTCGGCCTCGACCTTGGAAAAGGCGTAGGGGTTGTGGTCGAGGCTGGAAGACTCATTCCACTGCGCCTCCGTGAGCTTGCCGCCCGGGGCGCGGCTCACGTCTGAATTGTCACCGTAGATCGCGGCGCAGGAACTGGTGAGGACAACCCGCTCGACGCTGTCAGTCGTGTTGGCGGTGTTCAGAACGTTCTGTGTGCCTTTGACCGCGGGGTCAACAAGGTCGCGCTGGGGATCGCCGACACTGACTGTGAAGGGTGAAGCGGTATGAAACACGATGGCGCATCCGGCCATGGCTTCTGCGTAGGATCCGTCTTCCAAAAGGTCGGCCTGAAATAGCTTCAAGCTCCCGGGCGCGGCATGGGCGAGGTCTTCGAGATAGCCCACTTTGCGCTTGTCGCCCGGCGCGCGCACCGGCGCATGGACGGTCAATCCGGCATCAATCAGGCGCTTGACCAACCAACCGGCCACATAGCCTGTGGCACCGGTGACCATAACAGGCTTTGAGGTGTCGATCTGCATTTGCGGGGTTTCGCTCATGGGGGCTGCCTTTGGTGTTTGTCGCCGTTGTCTTTGCATCTGTATTTAGGCGCCAGCTCCCAAGGCTGAAAGGGAGCGCCTTTGGCGGAAACTGAGACGCGATGTGCCTTGGATAGGGATCATCTGCATCTTTGCCCGAAGTCCCATGTCATGCGTGTTGCTAAGCTTTGGGTTGGGGCGTAGGTTCCGGCGCGTTTGCGGGCGTGGCCCGCGCTTACCTTCTCAATTCGGAGCCCGAGACACATGGCCTTCATCGCCGACAGCCTTTCCCGCGTAAAACCATCCGCCACCATCGCGGTTTCGCAGAAGGCTCGGGAGCTCAAGGCAGAAGGCCGCGATATCATTGGGCTGGGCGCAGGCGAGCCGGATTTTGACACCCCCGATAACATTAAAGACGCGGCCAAGCAGGCCATTGATCGTGGTGAAACCAAATATACGCCCGTGCCAGGCATTCCGCAGCTGCGCGAAGCCATTGCCGCAAAATATCAGCGTGAAAATGGGCTGGACTATACGGCTGATCAAGTGATCGTCGGCACTGGCGGCAAGCAGGTGCTCTACAACGCTTTTGCCGCCACTCTGAACCCGGGCGATGAGGTGCTGATCCCGACGCCCTATTGGGTGAGCTACCCTGATATGGTGCTGCTCAATGGCGGCGAACCGCGGTTCATCGAGACGACACTTGAAAGCCAGTTCAAGATCACGCCGGAACAGCTTGATGGGGCCATCACTTCCAAGACCAAGTGGCTGATGTTCAACTCGCCGTCGAACCCTTCCGGCGCTGCCTACACGCGTGACGAAATTGCCGCCCTTGCCAGAGTGCTGCTGGACCACCCCGATGTCTGGGTGCTGACCGACGATATGTATGAGCATCTTTGCTACGACGACTTCGAGTATACCACCATGGCGCAGGTGGAGCCCACGCTGAAGGAGCGCACGCTCACGATGAACGGTGTCTCCAAGGCCTACGCCATGACCGGCTGGCGCATAGGGTATGCGGCCGGGCCGCTCGAGCTCATCAAGGCGATGACCAAGATTCAGAGCCAGTCGACCTCCGGCACGTGCTCGATTGCCCAGTGGGCATCGGTTGAGGCGCTCAATGGTACGCAGGACTTCATCGGCGAGCGCCGGGAGGTGTTCAAAGGCCGTCGCGACCTGATCGTCTCCATGCTCAACCAGGCCACCGGCATTGAGTGCCCGACGCCGGAAGGCGCGTTTTACGTCTATCCGTCCTGCGCTGGCTGCATCGGCAAGAAGACGGAAGACGGCACCGTGATTGAGACAGACGAGGATTTTGTGAAGGCTCTGCTGGAGCAAGAAGGTGTGGCCGTCGTGCACGGCTCAGCCTTCGGCCTCGGCCCGAACTTCCGCATTTCCTACGCAACGTCGACGGAAGCGCTGGAAGAGGCTGGACAGCGCATCCAGCGTTTCTGCGCGTCCCTTCGGTAGTGGCTTTGGGTCGCCGCGGTTCCACTCTCACCGGTTTGCTTTTGGCGTCAGTGCTTTGCGCTGTCGCTTCCCCCGCTTCAGCCAAGCCACCCGCCGGGCGGTTCCTGGGTTGTGTCACAAGTTCGGGCGTTCTCACACCGGTCGTTACGCGGCTAACGGATCAGTATCAGGGCATTGGCGGCAGCTACACCTATCTCCACGAGGGTGAGCGCGTAGATGGTGTTCTGGAGCATATCGGCGTCGAGCCCGGTGGCGTTTACACCATGATCTGGAGCGAAGAGGCGGGGACCGGCCGACTGCGCATTCAGTTTACGCCAGACACCAATGGTTTCTCGGGCCGTTGGACCACCGCCGGTGATGGCGCTCAGTATGATGAGTTTGGCCAATTCTGGTCTGGCAATCGTAGCCAGGCAGAGCTTGAAACGATGGCCTGCGGCGCGAGCTGAGAAGCCCGCAATGGCCGGTCGAAGAGCGGTCTGCTAAGCTGTCGGCGTGATTTCTCTCGGAGCGCATGATGGCAAACCACGGACTGGTTCACTGGAACGAACTCAACACCCACGATCCTGACGCTGCCAAAGCGTTCTACGGTTCGGTCATGGGCTGGCGTTTTGAAGACTCTGACATGGGTGATGGCACCAGCTATACCGTCATCTGGTCAGGCGATGAGATGGTGGGCGGGATCTTCCATATGAACAACCCTGCCTTCGATGGCATTCCAGAACACTGGTTCACCCATTTTCAGGTTGATGATCTGGATGCCAGGCTTGCACTCGTCCAGCGCGAGGGTGGAACCATCACACGGCCACCGTTTGAAGTGCCAGGCGTTGGGCGGCTGGCGGTGCTGCAATCCGCCAGCGGTTCGTTCTGTGCCTTCATTCAGCCCGTGGAATTACAGTGAGCGCACACGGTTGTTGCGGGCATTGTGCTCAAGTTCGACCAGTCCCAGCAATTCGAGAACCGGTGGCACGTAATTGGCAAAACGCCCGCGATATCCTTTACGCAGGCCGTAATAGCCTCCCACTGGATTGCTTTCGTCTCGGGCCCATGCCTCGAGGGTTCCGTCTTTGACCGGCTTGCCCTCGTCGGCATTTCCAAGCGGCAACCAGTCGCCATGCTGTCTCAACATAGCCACGGTGTCCTCGATGCATCGCAATTGATAAGACAGCCGCGTCGGTCCGACTTGAACGACCAGAGCCAGTGGTTGCGCCTCTTCGTCCCGCCAAGCCAGAAACTCAGACGTTTGTGGAGGCGTTTTCAGACGCCAGGGATCGTCCTGCGTTCCAAATCCATGGATGACTTTGCTCATGATTGGTCTGCCTGACTGTGGCTGGCAAGTGCTTCAGCGAACTTTTGAAAGCTAGGATTTAGGTCTGGCATCGATTTGGTTATCAAACCAGCTAAGAGGCCAGTGAAGGTTTCCTGCATGGTGAAGCGCGTGCCGCCATTGTCTTCTTCAAGACGGAAGGTTCTTTTGCCCGTGAACAAACCCAGCGGCATGCCGCCCGTCCAGACCATGGCGAATGGCGGTTCCGTCTCTGTGACCTTTAGGGTGAATGCCCTGTCCGGGCTCACCTCCGACCACAGCTTGATCTTCTCACCGGTTGCAATGGTCCCTTCTATCCTGAGAATTCCGAATTCGCCGGTTTGAAGTGTTTGGGCATCGGTGAGCACGCGCCACACAGCGCTGGGTGAGGCGGCAATCGCCCGTGATATTTTGGTTGTTTGCATGTCGGCTCCAATTGTTCCGACCTTAGGATGTAAACATGCTAATATGACATCTTCTGTCATGTTGGAATTTGAGGGATCATGCGCGCTGCCCGGCTTCTGCACATGTTGTTGCTTCTGCAAAACCGTGGCCGCCTGACGAGCTCTCAACTGGCCCAAGAGCTGGAGGTCGCTCCCCGAACCATATTGCGGGACGTCGATGCGATGACAGAAGCAGGCTTGCCCATTGTGGTGCACCAGGGCAATCAGGGCGGTATTGAACTCGCCTTCAATTACCGTACGCGGCTCACCGGTTTGTCTCATGCGGAGGCCGAAGCCTTGGCCATCATGCTTGATGTCAATCATCCTATGCTGGCGGGTCTTGAGTTGCAGTCGGCGGCTAAGATGGCGTCCAACAAACTGTTTGAGTCCATGCCCGACAAGGTCCGGCAGGTGATGCGCCAGACCGATGAAAGGTTTCATCGCAGCCATGCAGAGCTTCCAGAGCCGGACGAGCGGGTTCCCGCCATGGCTGATGCCGTGCGCGGAAGGCATTTCGTGCAGCTTTATGCCGATCAGGCACAGCGAAGGACCATCGAGCCCGTCCGGCTGACCCTGAGCTCAGCGAGTTGGTCCGTTCTCGATCAAATCTCGAGCCGCGAGATCGAGATGGAGGGCTGGGGCACAATTGCGATTTCTGCCAAGTCCTTCGGCCTTCGGGAGCCGGGCATTTTTTCCTAGCTGAGTTTGTGTGCAGAGCAACCCTAAGAGGTGCAACTGCCCACGTGAATGTGAGGGGACGTGCTTTGAGCCGTCGCCCGCAGTGGGCTAGATCAGCTCAACCATGTTTGGAGACCAACGCCATGCTTATTCGCCGCCGCAAGTCCTGGGAAATCTCAGAGAACAAGGTCACGCCCGACGCGGCCTATTGGAACCGCCGTTCGCTCATGAAGGCCGCTGGCATTGGCGCGCTTTCCATTGCGGGTGGTGGCATTCTAGCGAGTCGTGGCATGGGCGATGCCATGGCACAAACTGGTGACCCGAATGCCGGACTGTCCTCGACGGCTGATCTCTATCCGGCTCCGTTGAACGAGGGGATTCCAGAGGCCGGTCGCGCGCTGACCGAAGAAGCGGTGGCCACGACCTACAACAATTTCTACGAGTTCGGCTCCCACAAGCAGATCTGGAAGGCCGCCCAGGCGCTGCAGCTGGACCCGTGGGACGTGCAGATTGACGGACTGGTCGAAGAGCCGATGACCATCGGTGCGAAAGATCTTATCCGTAAGATGCCAATTGAGGAGCGTATCTACCGCCACCGCTGCGTCGAGGCGTGGGCGATGACCGTGCCTTGGTCCGGTTTCCAGATGTCCGAACTGGTGAAACTCGCCAAGCCGAGTGCGGATGCAAAATATGTTCGGTTCGAAACCTTCCAGGACCCTGAAGTGGCGCCGGGCCAGCGTTCGTCTTGGAACCCATGGCCCTATGTCGAGGGCATCACGATGGAAGAAGCGATGAACGAACTCGCTTTCGTGGTGACCGGCGCCTATGGCCAGCCCTTGCACAAGCAGTTTGGTGCGCCGCTCCGGCTCGCGCTGCCCTGGAAGTATGGCTTCAAGCACATCAAGAGCATGGTGCGCATTTCCTTTGTCGCAGAACGTCCTGTCAGTTTCTGGGAAACGATCAACGCGAAGGAGTACGGCTTCTGGGCCAATGTTAACCCCGGTGTGCCCCATCCGCGCTGGCGTCAGGATCAGGAGCGCCTGCTGGGTGTCGACACTTACGAACCGACGCTGATGTTCAATGGTTATGGCGAGCAGG
>JBCBXA010000114.1:0-8702 GCA_039816825.1 Pseudomonadota bacterium
CCGGGCTGGACAAGAAGAAGGCCAAGAAAAGTGGAGGCACTGCGGCCAAGCCAACGCGCCCACCCTTCCGCATCCTGTCCGATATGCCCAATGCCTGCACCAACGTTCTAACCGGCAACGCGCCCCAGGGCGCGGTGAGTGCCACGTTTCAAGTTGGCGACTGGCGAGAGACGGCGAGCTGGCGCTTTACCGAACAGTGGCGACGCAAAAAGCGTGTGCCGGTCATCCTGCCCAAGACGGTTCAAACCCTGCCGCGCTTCCGGCAGGGCTAGATCTGCACCCGGCCGATCAGCCGCTGGCGACTGGACTTGAACCGGGTATGGGGCAGCTCACGCCCGTTCCACCAAGACCGCAATATCCGTTCGGGTTCTTGGCCAGATATTGCTGGTGGTATTCTTCGGCATAATAGAACGGCCCGGCCTTCTGAACTTCCGTCGTGATGGTGGAACTCACTCCACTATTGGCCAATGCCTGTTGGTATTCTCGCACTATGCGGTCAGCAGTCAGCCGTTGCTCGTCGCTCGTCACGTAGATGCCAGAGCGATATTGCGTTCCCACATCATTACCCTGGCGCATGCCTTGGGTCGGATCATGGCTCTCGAAGAACGTCTTCAGCAAAGCCTCAAAACTGACAACCGACGGATCATAGACGACCAGCACCACTTCATTGTGACCGGTCTCGCCTGAACAGACTTCATTGTAGGTTGGGTTGGGCGTCAGACCTGCTGCGTAACCTACGGCGGTGACATAGACGCCGTCGAGTTTCCAGAAGATGCGCTCTGCGCCCCAGAAACAACCAAGACCAAACTGGACTTGCTCCAAACCATCGGGGAACGGCCCCTTCAGCGGTTGCCCGTTTACGAAATGGGTCTCGGCGGTGGCAAGGGGCTCCGAACGGCCTGCCAGAGCCGTCTCCTCCGTCGGCAGTTTGGTCTTCTTGGTAAGCATGTCGATGAGGAACATGGCTAGGCTCCGCAGTTTGGGCGCGTTTTGAGATGTTTTCTCAAATATAGGTTTCGCAGGCAGCCCGCGCTAGCGCGCGATGGCGACGCGGGGTCGGCGGTACCGGTGTCCAATCAGGTAAAAAGCCAAGGCAAGGCCCGCGAGCACCGCAGCTGTCGGCAACAAGAGCACGGGAGTGACGACCGTGTACCAAGCGTCCGGCGACACATATTGCTGCACGCCAAACTCCGCCTGTTGCAGACTGGATGGGTGCCATGTTCGCCACGTCAAACCGAGGGGCTCAAGGGTCAAGGCCTGATTGGCGATGGACCGGGCGATGTCTGCAATCGCGGCGGCGAAAGCCGCCAGAAGCGCCAGGGCAGCCAGACCTCGAAAACACATTTTCACGAACGCCATAAGCTTTGCCTTTCTCTCATCTCCCCGGTTGCATCCGAACAGCCGGTTTGTATATTGCGCCAGCTTTGCCGACGGGGTGCTGCGTAACGCAAGTCCCAACGGCGCGCCAATCAAACGGCTTCAAGAGCGAACACGGCTGCGAGAGAGTTTGCGGCCCAGTACGTTACGCGAAGTCGGGCAAGGCTCCCCACTCATCAGCCGGGGTGTGGGCAAGAGCGAAAGCTCAAACGACTAGGCGCGCCGAGTGGTTGAAGGCGCACACAAGTCTGGCTTGCCAGACTTGTCATTTGGAAAGAGGCGTGCGCTTCTCTCCAACCCCACTCATCAACCAGGGTGTGGGCAAGAGCGAAAGCTCAAACGGACAGGTGGCCGAGTGGTTGAAGGCGCACGCCTGGAACGCGTGTAGGCGGGGAACCGTCTCCAGGGTTCGAATCCCTGTCTGTCCGCCATTTTTATTCGCACATTTGCGCCTGCCAGCCCAATGTGCTTTGGTTTCGAGTCTGGACTTCGTCCTCTACTCTCCGCCATTCTCAATTTCACACTCCTCTTACTGCCCGAATTTGGCTGCCGTTCTCCTGTGATTGCTGCCCTCAGTTGAATAACATTCGCATGGAACTTCTCATGCATCCGGCTTGTTGACGGGGCACGGGCTCCCGTGTTCACCTTGCGGCCGACGAGCCGCACACGCGGAACGCATGAAGTGTCGATTGGTGAAATGGGGTTCATGGGCATCGCTGCTGATAAAACGACGCCGCTCCCGGACTTTCTGACCCAATCCGACGTGGAAGCTCTCAATCTCGGCAACCATCGCGATCCCCATCAGCTGCTGGGCCTTCGTCAAGACGGCGGTCAGTGGTGGGTGGTCACTTTTCAACCCGAAGCGGAGTCGGTCCATGTCGAGCTTGAAGGCTCGACGCATCAGCTCTCGCGCATGGGCGGTGCCGTGTTTGCCGGTTCGATTGGGCAAAATAGCAGCGCCGAATATCAGCTTATAATGAGCTATCGGGACGGAAGTACTTTCCAGACCCGCGATTCGTTCTCGTTCGCACCCGTGCCGACAGACTTCGATCAATATCTGATGGGTGAAGGCACCCACAAAGAGTTGTGGCGCGCGCTCGGCGCGCATGTGTGTACGCATGAGGGAGCGGCGGGAACACATTTTGCAGTCTGGGCGCCAAACGCACAGCGCGTCGGCGTGGTCGGAGACTTCAATCATTGGGATGGACGCCGTCACCCCATGCGCAAAGCCGGAGACAGCGGCGTCTGGGAGGCATTCATCCCAGGCGTCAGCGAGGGCGCGCTTTACAAATATCAGGTGGTGAGTGCCCAAGGCACCACTTTGAAAGCAGATCCGGTCGGTTTTGGTGCGCAGCATCCGCCCGAACAGGCGAGCATTGTGCGTGACATCTCCGGCTATGGATGGAGCGATGGCGACTGGATGGAGAAGAGAGGCGAGCGAGCGGACCGCTCGCAGCCGATCTCGATTTACGAAGTGCATCTGGGATCATGGCGACGGAAGTATGATGAAGGCGGCAGGCCTCTCAGCTACAAGGAGCTGGCCAGAGACCTGATTGCCTATGTGAAGCATATGGGCTTCACGCATATCGAGTTGATGCCGGTCTCTGAGTTCCCGTTCGATGGGTCGTGGGGCTATCAACCCGTTGGGCTGTACGCACCAACCATTCGCTTCGGCCCACCCCATGAGTTCCGCGACTTTGTGGACGCCGCCCACTGCGAAGGCATCGGTGTCCTGCTTGACTGGGTGCCGGGTCACTTTCCCACAGACGATCATGGGCTGGCGCGCTTCGATGGAACCGCGCTCTATGAGCATGCCGACCCCAAGGAAGGCTTCCATCAGGACTGGAATACGCTGATCTACAATTATGGGCGCAGGGAGGTGAAGAACTACCTAGTGTCCAACGCCCTCTACTGGACCGAAGAATACCATCTCGATGGCCTGCGCGTGGATGCCGTCGCGTCCATGCTCTACCGCGACTATTCCCGCAATGAGGGCGAGTGGGTGCCCAACAAGGATGGCGGGCGCGAGAATTACGAGGCCATTCAGTTTCTCCAGGACATGAATGTCGAAGTCTATGGCGCGGCTCCTGGGGTCATGACAGTGGCCGAAGAAAGCACATCTTTCCCGGGTGTGTCTCAGCCCGTGCATGCGGGCGGTCTGGGCTTTGGCTACAAGTGGAACATGGGCTGGATGAACGACACGCTGCGTTACATCGAGAAGGATCCCATCCACCGGCAGTATGATCATCATCTGATGACCTTTCCCATCGACTGGGCTTTCTCGGAAAATTTCATCCTGCCCATCAGCCATGACGAGGTGGTGCACGGCAAAGGCTCCATGATCGCCAAGATGCCAGGGAGCGAGTGGGAGAGGTTTGCAAACCTGCGCGCCTACTACGCCTATATGTGGACCCATCCGGGCAAGAAGCTCCTCTTCATGGGCTGCGAGTTCGCCCAGCCGGAAGAATGGAACCATGATGGTGAATTGAACTGGGCGGCGGCGGAACAAACGCTCAATAAAGGCGTTCAAAGATTGGTGCGGGATCTCAATCACCTGTATCGAAGCACGCCCGCGCTCCACCGCAACGACTGCACGGCTAACGGGTTTGGCTGGCTCAACAATGATCCGTCCCAATCCACCATTGGCTTCGCCCGCTATGGTGAAGAAGGCGATGCGCCGGTGGTTGTGATGTGCAACTTCACACCGGTTGAACGGTCAGGTTTCCGTACCGGCGTACCGAAAGCAGGCTTCTGGGAGGAAGTGTTGAATTCGGATGCCGACAGTTATGGCGGCGGCAACCGCGGCAATATGGGTGGCCGACCATCGGAGGCGATAGCCGCCGACGGTCAGGCTCAGTCTGTAACGCTGACACTGCCGCCCCTTTCTGTGGTGGTGCTGAGACTGCGGTGAGACTGCGGCAGGAAAGATAGATCCAGGGGAGGTCGACACATGAAAACACAGCGTTTGACACAGCGATCAATGGCGTTTGTGCTGGCCGGAGGGCGAGGCAGCCGCCTTAAGGAACTCACCGACCGGCGGGTGAAACCCGCTGTTCCCTTTGGTGGCAAAGCACGGATCGTGGACTTCGCTCTCTCGAACGCGGTCAATTCCGGCATTCGAAAGATATCGGTGGCGACCCAGTACAAGGCCCACAGCCTGATCCGCCACATGCAGCGGGGGTGGACGTTTTTCAGAGCCGAGAGAAACGAGTTCCTCGATGTGCTGCCCGCCTCGCAACGTGGCAACACGGACAGCTGGTACAAGGGTACGGCGGACGCTGTGACCCAAAACATCGACATCGTTGATGACTACAATGTCGACTACATCATCATCCTGGCAGGCGATCACATCTACAAGATGGATTACGAAATCATGCTTCGCCAGCATGTTGAGACCAATGCCGACGTGACCGTAGGCTGTCTCACAGTGCCCCGTGCCGACGCCACGGCCTTCGGCGTCATGCATGTAGACAAGAACGACCAGATCACGAGCTTTCTCGAGAAGCCGGCCGATCCGCCGGGAATGCCCGACGATCCGGACAAGGCCCTCGCCTCCATGGGGATCTATGTCTTCAACTGGAAGGCCCTGCGGGAGGTGCTGATTGAGGACGCCCAGAACCCGGACTCGAGCAATGATTTTGGCGGAGACCTGATTCCGCACATCGTCAAGAACGGCAAGGCCATGGCTCACCGCTTCGACAATAGCTGCGTGCGCCCGGAGGGGGCTCCGGCCTATTGGAAAGATGTCGGCACTGTGGATGCCTTCTGGGAAGCCCATATCGATCTGACCGACTTTACGCCCGAGCTCGATCTTTGGGACACGACCTGGCCGATCTGGACCTACAATGAAGGTGTCCCGCCAGCGAAATTCATCCACGACGAACGCGACCGGCGGGGCATGGCCATCTCGTCCATGGTTTCCGGCGGCTGCATCATCTCGGGAACCGAAGTGCGCAATTCGTGCCTGTTCACCAGCGTTCACACCAACTCCTATGCGGTGCTCGAAGAAGCTGTTGTTCTGCCCCGTGTAAATGTTGCACGTTCGGCCCGCCTGCGGCGGGTGGTGATCGATAGCGGCGTCCAGATCCCCGAGGGCCTGGTGGTGGGTGAAGACCCCAAAGAGGACGCGAAATGGTTCCGGGTCACGGAACGGGGAACCACCCTGATCACGCAGGACATGCTGGACAAGAGAGCCGCCGCCCTGTGACGAAAATCCTATTCGTCGTCTCCGAATGTGTGCCATTGGTGAAGACTGGTGGACTGGCCGATGTTGCCGGAGCGCTGCCTCTGGCGCTTGAGGCTCTGGGCGACGAGGTGCGTGTGCTCCTACCCGGTTACCGGGAGGTGATGGCGAAGGTCGGCAAGACCAAACGGCTGGCCACCATCAAGGGCCTTCTAGGCGGCGACGCCAGGATTCTTCAGGGCCAGGCGGCTGGGCTGAAACTCCTGATCCTCGACGCGCCACACCTCTATGATCGCGATGGCGGTCTGTATGGCGACGAGACAGGTCGGGACTGGCCCGACAATGGCGAGCGCTTTGCCGCCCTGTGCCAAGCCGCTGCCCAGATTGCCCATACGGGAGTAAGCGGCTGGATACCCGATGTGTTGCACGGCCATGATTGGCAGGCCGGCCTGACGCCAGAGTACATTCACACGTCCGGATGCAAGACACCCTTCGTCTTTACCGTTCACAACATCGCTTTCCACGGCAACGTGCCTGCGGACAAGCTGCAGATACTCGGACTTGAAGCATCGCGCTTTGACGAGGATCATTTCGAGTTCTGGGGGCAAATCTCAGCGCTGAAAGCGGGGCTCATGGGCGCGCGGAAGATCAACACCGTCTCCCAAACCTACGCGCACGAGCTGCTCACACCGGACTTCGGCGCCGGAATGGATGGCGTTCTGCGCTACCGGGAAAACGATTTGCTGGGAATCGTCAATGGCATCGATGAGGGCGTGTGGAACCCTTCAACCGATGAACATATCGAGCCCTACACGACGATTGCCCACAAAGAGGCCAACAAAACGCGGCTCCTGGCCGAATTTGGGCTTGGTACGGCCGACGGCCCACTCTGCGTTCTGATCTCGCGCCTCACCGAGCAGAAGGGGATCGACCTGCTTCTGGCGGCTTTGCCCAATCTGATAGACCGGGGAGGCCAACTGGCTCTGCTTGGCTCTGGCGACCCTTCCCTGGAGCAGTCGCTGCGGGATGCAGCTCAGCGCTACGACCATGTTTCCGTTCGCATCGGCTATGACGAAGCACTGTCTCACCGCATGGTCGCTGGAGGTGACGCTATTCTGGTGCCTTCCCGATTTGAGCCCTGCGGCCTGACGCAACTCTATGGACTGCGATACGGAACTCTTCCCCTCGTATCGCTGACCGGTGGACTTGCCGACACCGTGATCAATGCGTCCCCCGCCGCGATGGCGAGAGGCGTTGCCACGGGCATCCAGTTCTCACCAACCACCGCCCAGTCCCTGTCGAACGCCTTCACACGGCTGGTTACGCTCTATGGGCAGCCCAAAGTCTGGAAACAAATGCAGCGTAACGCGATGAAACAGCCCGTGGGCTGGGGCAGTTCGGCGGCTGAATATCAGGCCTTGTATGCGAGTGCTCTGGAGGCAGCGAAAGCCTGATGTCGCAGGTCTTCACGATCCATTCCGGGCGCCCCGCCCCCCTCGGCGCGACCCCGGACGACGGCGGCGTGAATTTCGCCGTCTACTCCAAACATGCAACGCGCGTCATGCTGTGCCTGTTCGATGAGAGCGGGCGGGAATATCAGGTCATCACCCTGCCGGAGCGCCAGGGACATGTCTGGCATGTCTACGTGCCAGGCATGAAACCGGGCCAGCAATATGGGTTCCGGATGGATGGGCCTTATGAGCCGGAGCAGGGACTGCGGTTCAACCCCTTCAAGCTGCTTCTAGACCCCTACGCCAAGAAACTGACCGGCCATCCGACCTGGAACGACGCCTTGTTTGGCTATCTGCCGGATGATTCCGACCGTGACCTGAGTTTCAATCGGGCCGACAGCGCGCCCTACATGCCGCGCTGTGTGGTGGTTGAGAGCGATCGTCGATGGGAAGAGGTGGATCGTCCGCGCCATACGCCGGAAGACTCGATCATCTATGAAGCCCACGTGAAAGGTCTCACCGCTGGACGCCGCGACATACCCAATGCCGGCACCTTCAAGGCCATGGCGGCGGAGCCGATCCTGGAGCATCTCAACAGGCTTGGGGTGACCGCCATCGAGCTGCTGCCGGTACAGGCGTTCTTGAACGAGAAGTTTCTGCTCGACCGAGGCCTGACAAACTATTGGGGCTATATGACCCATGGGTTCTTTGCTCCGGATCCGCGCTACCTCGAAGCGGGCGACATCGCTGAGTTTCGGCACATGGTCGAGCGCTTCCACTCGGCGGGGATCGAAGTCATTCTCGACGTCGTCTACAATCACACGGCCGAAGGCTCGGAGCTGGGACCGACGCTCTCTTTCCGGGGGCTGGACAATTCGAGCTACTATCGGCTCGCCGAAAACAAGCGTCACTACATTGATGATGCGGGCTGCGGTAATGTTATGGATTTCGAGAGCCCCGCCGTCATTCGCCTCGTCATGGACAGCCTGCGCTACTGGGTGGAAGTCATGCATGTCGACGGCTTCCGCTTTGACCTGTGCACCACGCTGGGGCGGACGCGGAGGGGCTTTGAGCGAGACGGGCCGTTCTTCCGCGCCATAGGGCAGGATCCCGTTCTCAATCGAGTGAAGCTGATTGCCGAGCCGTGGGACATCGGCCCCGGCGGTTACCAATTGGGGGCCTATCCGGCGCCCTTCATGGAGTGGAATGACCGGTTCCGCGACCAGGTTCGCACATTCTGGCGCGACGATCCGGGCAAGGTCGGGTCCATGGCCGCCTGCGTGTCGGGGTCTGCCAAGTTCTTCGACCATGACGGTCGCCCCGCCACCTCATCGGTGAACTTCATCACCGCCCATGACGGCTTCACGCTGGAAGACACGGTCAGCTATTCCAAGAAGCACAATCTGGTGAATGGCGAGAAAAACCGGGACGGCCATTCCGCCAACCATTCGGACAATATGGGTGTTGAGGGTCCGACCGACGACCCTGAGATCAAGGCAGCGCGAGCCCGACGCAAACGCAATCTGTTCGCCTCTCTGATGCTGTCACAAGGCACGCCCATGATGCTGGCCGGCGATGAGATCGGCAACTCGCAGGGCGGCAACAACAACTCATATTGTCAGGACAATGAGATCGGCTGGGTGAACTGGCCCGAAGAAGATGATCCCTTCCTGGGGTTTTGCCAGCAAGCC
>JBCBXA010000115.1:0-8594 GCA_039816825.1 Pseudomonadota bacterium
TCGGAACCTTCTCCCATTCGGCCGCGTCGTGGATTTCGTCGGTTGCTGCATAAGGGGTGGACCACTGAGTGACTGTCTCCGCCAGGCCGTCGGCGTCGTCAAAGTCGGTTCCCTCACCCGGCACTTCCAGGGCGTTGTAGTCGGTATGAAAGAAGACTTCGCTTTCACCCGTGTCGGCGAGGATAATGAATTCGTGGCTCAGATCACCGCCAATCGGTCCCGTATCGGCACGCATGGGGATAGCCCGCAGGCCCAACCGATCAAATGTCCGCAGATAGGCAACGAACATGCGGTGATAGGCTGTCCGTGCTGACGCCTCATCGAGATCGAAGCTGTAGGCGTCCTTCATGAGGAACTCGCGTCCCCGCATCAGACCGAAACGGGGCCGCACTTCATCCCTAAACTTCCATTGAATGTGGTAAAGGTTCAGCGGTAGCGCTTTATAGCTCGCCACATAGCTGCGGAAGATGTCGGTCACCATCTCCTCATTGGTCGGGCCGTAGAGCAAGTCGCGCTCGTGGCGGTCTTCAATGCGCAACATCTCTTTACCGTAAGCGTCATAGCGCCCGCTCTCACGCCACAAATCAGCGCTTTGCAGCGTTGGCATGAGAATCTCATTGGCGCCTGCGCGGTTCATTTCCTCGCGAATGATCGCGTTGATCTTGTTCAGAACCCGTAACCCCAAAGGCAGCCAGCTATAGATACCAGCGGCCTGCTGACGGATCATTCCGGCGCGCAGCATAAGCTGGTGGGAAACAATCTCCGCTTCCTTAGGGGTCTCCTTCAGAAGCGGCATGAATAGACGGGAAGCGCGCATGGCAGTCTCGCTGGAAACACTTGGCTATTGAGTTAGCTGATTCTGATGGACAGTTCGCGCAACAAATCGCGAACGGTCAGTCTATGGGTGGGCCAACCCAAGGGATGTCATCCAACCCCAGGCCGAGCCCAAGGGTGATGAACGCGAATATGGCAAACACGCCGAGCGAGACGAGCGTGTTCCAGAACACGACTTTACGCAGGCTGTAACGCGCGGGCGCGCTGCCCACCGTGCCGAGGATCGTGTCGCCTTCTTCGTCCTGCGTGCGGACACCAAAGGGCAAAACGGCGAAGAGCGTCACCCACCAGATGATGAAGTAGATGGCAAAGCCAAATATCGCATCGTCCCAACTCAAGCTCATCCCCGCACCTCTTCCAGCTCGATCAGGCAACCGTGAAAGTCCTTGGGATGCAGAAACAGGACAGGAAGACCATGCGCACCGATCTTGGGCTCACCATCCCCCAGAACCCTCGCACCTTCTGCCTGAAGATGATCTCGCGCGGCGGCGATGTCGCTCACTTCGTAGCAGATGTGGTGCATGCCTCCGGCGGGGTTCTTCTCAAGGAAGGCGGCAATCGGCGACGCCTCGCCGAGCGGCTCCAGAAGTTCGATCTTTGTGTTTCCAGCCTCTATGAAGGCCACGCGTACGCCATGGGCCGGCAGGTCCTGCGGCTGTCCTACCTGAGCGCCGAGCGGGCCGGAATAGGATTGCATGGCCGTTTCCAGATCAGGTACGGCAAGCGCCACATGGTTCACCCGGCCGAGCATCTCTAAACCTCCACAATCAAAACTGTGGTGATGGGTTTCTTGCCCCACGCATTGCGAACGGCAGCCCGCACGGCGCGGCTGACGGCCTGACGCACAACATCGGCATCCCGGCGTTTGCGCTGAGGTATCGAGTTCACCGCGCCCTTGGCGGCCTCATAGCAAATGTCTTCAAAGTCTTCGCCGTTCCATGTTTCAAACGGCAACCCCAAGGCCTCGACTTCAATCTCACCCGCGATTCCGCCGTCGCTCTCAATGGCGATTCCAACCGAAACATGCCCGGCAAAGGATAGCGAGCGGCGCTCATCGACGCCGATAGCTTCCTCGTCACCTATGACGCTGCCATCCTTGAAAATGCGGTCCGCTTTGACATCGGCGATAACTTGCGGCTGGCCTGGCGCCAGGCGGAGCATGTCTCCATTGCGAATGCCCATCACATCGTCGACGCCCATCTCCTTTGCGAGCTTTGCATGGGCGACCAGATGCACGGCTTCCCCGTGAACCGGGACGGCGATTTTCGGCCTGGTCCAACCATACATTTTCATCAACTCGTTACGACGCGGGTGGCCGGATACATGCACCGGTGCATCCGTATCCGTGATGATGTTGACGCCGCTATCGATGAGGCGGTTCTGGATCTCCAGAATGCCTTTCTCATTGCCCGGAATGGCGCGGGAGGAAAACACAACTGTGTCCCCGGCCGTCAGGTGAACACGCGGATGGTCATCGCGCGATAGCTTGGCAAGGGCTGCACGCGGCTCTCCCTGGGTTCCGGTCAGGATCATCACGATCTTGTTGCGGGGAAAGTCGGCAAACTCATCTTCGGTCAAGAACGGCTCAAGCCCGTCCATATAGCCCAGTTCTTCGGAGACCTCTGTGACTCGCTTGAGCGAGCGACCGAGCAGCACCACACGACGCCCGGTCTTTTGCGCAGCTTGAGCGATGGAGCGGATGCGCCCGACATTGGACGAGAAGGACGTGATGGCCACCCGGCCCTCAGCGTTCTGGATGACCCCGGCAATCCCCTCCGAAATATCCTCCTCCGATGGAGACGTGCCTTCACGCATGGCATTGGTGGAGTCGCACACCAGAGCCAACACGCCTTCATCTCCCAATTGCTGGAAGCGATCAGCGTCTGTCTTGTTGCCCAGGGTTGGTTCAGGATCGAGCTTCCAATCGCCCGTATGGAGCGCCGTGCCCAACGGGGTGGTGATCGCAAGCGACACCGGCTCCGGGATAGAGTGGGTCACGTGGATAGCTTCGATCTCGAACGGGCCAAGATTGAAGCGATCTCCCGGGCGAAACTCCTTGATTCTGATATCAGGCGTCCAGCCACGCTCACCCTGTTTCTTGGATCCGATCATGGCGGCGGTGAAGGGCGTGCACCAAACGGGTTTCTTTACTCGGTCCCAGAGACTCAGCAGGGCACCATAATGGTCCTCGTGGGCGTGGGTAATGACAATCGCTTCGATGTCATCCCGGTTCTCTTCAATGAATTTCGTGTCCGCAAACACCAGATCGACGCCAGGAAGCGTCTCATCAGGAAAGGTCACGCCAAAATCAACAATGATCCATTTGCGCTTTTTGGGAGTGCCATAGCCATAGAGGGCCATGTTCATCCCAATCTCTCCTACGCCCCCCAGGGGCAGGAATACGAAGTCGTTCTTATCAGCCATTATGTTCTGTTCTTGCTGTTCAATTATGATGAGAGATAGCTCCCGCGCTGCGGTTCGCCAGTCGGTTTAGCCAAACAAGTCGGTCAGCCAAGGAATATGTCCGCCGCCGTAATCGTCTCCCGGCCCTGTGCGGTGTCTATGATCAGGTGCCCGTCCGGCGTGAGGTCGCGGAAAATGCCGCGCCGCTCCCCGTTTCCGGTTCGCGCGGTGATGGTTTGACCTAAACCCGCTGCGTGGCGTTTCCATTCAGCGCAGATTGCGGCCATGCCATGACCCTGATCCCACAGCTCAAGCCGTGATACAAAGGCCTGCCATAGGTGTGCAAACAGGTCCTGTGGTTCAAGTGAAAAACCCAAGTCTGCCAGACTGGTCGTTTCGTAAAGGGTGCCTTCGCGATCCGGGGCGTGGGCGCAGTTAATGCCGACCCCGCAAACCACGGCAAACTGGCCGGTTGGCAGCGTGTTCGCCTCAAGCAACAGTCCCGCAATCTTCGCACCGCCCACAAGCATATCGTTGGGCCATTTCAGGCGGAGTTCCGGTATGGCCCCACTGGCGACAACAGCATCCCGCGCGGCCAGTGCCAGGACGAATGACAAGCCGGCGGCCTTGTCGAGAGAAGACGGATTCTCGAGCCGAACCGATGCAAACAGATTGCCTTCTTCGGACACCCAGGCACGACCGCCTCTGCCGCGCCCACTGGTCTGGCGTCCAGCCGTCAACCAGACGCGATCATTGCCGAGCGGCTGATCAAGCAAAGCTGCATTGGTCGAGCCACATTCCGATAAATGCTTGTGTGAAAAGCCGTCGCGCAGAATGAATGACGGTGCGTCGGATAGCGCTGCTGTTGAAGGGCTCAAAGTCAGAAGAAAGTCGCCGCGGCGCTTTCAGCATACTGTTCAACCCAAGTGCCGAACACGACGTAGAGGAGCACAAAAGCGCTCGACAGACCCAATACGACACGCAATTCGCCAGCCATTGGAACGAAACCTTCGTCTTCGGGCTCTGTGAACCACATCAGCTGGATGATGCGCAGGTAGTAAAACGCACCCACAACGCTTGCCAGAACGCCGACGACAGCCAGCACGTAGAGCGGCAGGAGGCCAGTCTCGATGGCAGCTGAAAAGACGTACCACTTGGCCCAGAAGCCTGCGAGCGGCGGAATGCCTGCCAGTGAGAACAGCAGCATGGTCAACAGCGCCGCAATCACCGGATTGGTCTGCGAAAGACCCGCCATATCGTCAATCTCTTCGACGGCTCCGTCCTTGGTGCGCATAGCGAGGATGATGGCAAAAACGCCAAGGGTCATGGCGAGATAGACGACCATGTACAGGACCACGCCATAAACACCCTGTTGCGACCCGGCCGCCAAACCAACAAGGGCGTACCCCATGTGGCCGATGGAAGAGTAGGCCATCAGGCGCTTGATGTTGCGCTGACCAATAGCCGCAAAGGCGCCCAGAACCATGGACGCAAGGGAGATGAACACAATGACCTGACGCCATTCGTCAGTCACTGGCTGGAAAGCCTCCATCACAACACGAACGAACAACGCCATGGCCGCCACTTTGGGAGCGGCTGCAAAGAAGGCTGTCACCGGTGTGGGAGCGCCTTCATAGACGTCCGGTGTCCACATGTGGAACGGCACGGCGGAAACCTTGAAAGCCATGGCAGCGATGACGAAGACCAGACCAAAGATGATGCCAAGGGATGGATCGCCAGCGGCCAGAGCTTCGGAGATCCCTGCAAATGTGGTGTGGCCCGTAAAGCCATACACCAGGGAAGCGCCGTAAAGCAGCATGCCCGACGAAAGCGCACCCAAAACGAAGTATTTCAGCCCCGCCTCGGTGGCCTTGTCGCTATCGCGATTGATAGCGGCGACGACGTAGAGCGAAAGACTCATCAGTTCGAGGCCCAGATAAAGCCCAATCAGATCCGTGGCTGAGATCATAAGCATCATCCCCAATGTGGCGATGCAGATCAAAACCGGGAACTCGAAGCGATCCAGCGCTTCAGCGCCCGCTCGGCTTCGGCTCATCACGATGGCAAAGATGGAGCCGATCAGGGCCAACACTTTCATCATCCGAGCAAATGGGTCGAGCACAAAGGCTCCAAAGAATCCGGTACCAGCCTCAGTGAAGAACATCAGCCAAGTGGCAACAATGGCCAACAGCGCAACCGAAAGGCCGGTCACAGTCGCAGAGGCCGTCCGTGCGGACGAAAAGACGCCCACCATCAGAAGAGCCATCGCGCCAACTGCGAGAATGATCTCGGGCATGGCAAAGCCGATGCTTGCAATCACCGCTTCCTGCGTCTGTTCAAGATCTTCAAGCATGTCGGGTCTCAGATTCTCGGATACGGCACTCAATTGTCGACAGCGACCTGCGTCACTGCAGGTTCGAGCGAAGCGGCAACAGCCGTTTGATAGTTTTCCACCAATTGGGCAACGGATGCGGCGGTGGCGTCAAAGACCGGCGCCGGATAAACGCCAAAGAAGATGACGAGTACAACGAGCGGATAGATGATCGCCTTCTCCCGGCCATTCAGATCGAGCATGTTCTTCAGGCTTTCCTTCTCCAGCGCACCCAGCACAACCCGCCGATAGAGCCACAGGCCATAGGCAGCGGACAGGATGACACCGGTTGTCGCGAAGATCGCCACCCAGGTGTTGGCGCGGAAGGCACCGATCAGTGTCAGGAACTCGCCCACAAAGCCGGATGTGCCAGGCAAACCAACGTTTGCCATGGTGAAGATAAGGAATGCCACCGCAAAATGTGGCATACGGTTCACCAATCCGCCATAGGCAGCAATCTCGCGCGTGTGCATGCGGTCGTAGATCACGCCGACACAGAGGAACAACGCACCGGACACGAGGCCGTGGGACAGCATCTGGAAAATGGCCCCCTGCACGCCCTGAGCGTTGGCCGCGAAGATGCCCATGGTCACATAACCCATATGAGCGACGGACGAGTAAGCGATCAGCTTCTTGATGTCCTCCTGCATCAACGCCACGAGAGACGTGTAGATGATTGCCACGACCGACAGCGTCCAAACCAAGGGAGCCAGATCGGCGGAGGCCAGGGGGAACATCGGGATGGAGAAACGAAGGAAGCCGTACCCGCCCATCTTGAGAAGAATACCGGCCAGAATGACCGAGCCAGCGGTCGGCGCTTCCACGTGAGCATCCGGGAGCCAAGTGTGCACAGGCCACATCGGCATCTTCACGGCGAAGGATGCGAAGAAAGCGATCCACAGCCATATCTGCATATTGGCCGGGAACTCATAGGCCAGAAGGTCCGGGATAGAGGACGTACCCGCTGTCCAGTACATGCCCATCATCGCGAGCAGCATCAGCACCGAACCCACCAGCGTGTAGAGGAAGAACTTGTAGGACGCATAAATGCGTCGTTTGCCGCCCCACACGCCGATGATGATGAACATTGGGATCAGGCCTGCTTCAAAGAACAGGTAGAAGAGCACCAGATCCAGCGCGCAGAACACGCCGATCATCAGCGTTTCGAGCACCAGAAACGCCACCATGTAGTTGCGGACCTGTTTGTTGACCGCTTCCCAGCTCGCCAGGATGCAGAACGGCATCAGGAAGGTGGTCAGGATGACGAACAGCATGGAAATGCCATCGACGCCCATGTGGTACTCAAGCCCGGCAATCCACTGCGTGCGCTCGATCATTTGGAAGCCAGGGTTGCCGGCGTCGAAATTGACCCAGATCAGCAGTGACAGCAGGAACGTGAAAGCCGTCGTCAGCAATGCGACGGACCGGATGTTCTTTTTGCCCTGGTCGGTATCGTCAGCGATGAACAGAATGATCAGCGCGCCGACGAGCGGCAAGAAGGTAACGGTTGAAAGGATCGGCCAGTCGGTCACCGCGTCAAACTCCGGCGAAAGTGATGTAGGTGATGAGCGCAGCGACGCCGATCAGCATAGCGAAGGCGTAGTGATAAACGTAGCCGGTCTGCCATGAGTTGATGCGCGCGGTCGTGGCCTTCACACGAGCGGCAATGCCGTCGGGCCCATAGCCATCAATGACGGTGCCATCTCCCCGCTTCCACAGGAACTGACCGAGCCACATGGCCGGGCGGACAAACAGCACATTGTAGAGTTCGTCAAAGTACCACTTGTTCAAGAGGAACTTGTAGAGCCCTTCATGCTGCTCAGCCAACTCGCCGGGCAGTTGCGGACGGCGAATGTAGAAGAGGTATGCCGTTGCGAAACCAATCGCCATCACGATGAAGGGCGCCCATTTCACCAGTGTCGGCACGTAGTGATAGTCGTGCAGCACATTGTTGGTCGGCAGAGTGTAGAGCGCGCCCTTCCAGAAGGCATCATAGCCGCCGTCAAAGAACATCCCCTTGAACACGATGCCTGCAAACAGTGCGCCAACGGCCAACACAAACAACGGCACCAGCATGACTGGCGGGCTGTCGTGAACGTGAGACATCACATCAGCCGGCGCACGCTCCTTGCCGTGGAACGTCAGGAAAATGAGCCGCCACGAGTAGAAGCTCGTAAAGAGCGCCGCGACGACCAGCATCCAAAAGGCAAACATGTGCGCGCCGGTGCCAGCGGCAAACGCGCTTTCGATGATAATGTCTTTGGAGAAGAAACCTGCCGTGCCGATAATGGTGCCGGGTATACCAACGCCGGTCAGCGCCACGGTGCCTATGATCATCATCCAATAGGTGGTGGGAATGTGCTTCCTCAAACCACCCATATTCCGCATGTCCTGCTCATCGGCGACCGCATGGATAACAGAACCCGCACCGAGGAACAGCAGCGCCTTGAAGAAGGCGTGCGTGAACAGGTGGAACACTGCCGCACCATACGCACCCACTCCGAGGGCCACAAACATATAGCCAAGCTGCGAGCAGGTTGAATAGGCGATCACCCGCTTGATGTCGTTCTGAACGAGCCCGATGGTGGCCGCGAAAAATGCAGTGATCGCGCCAAAGATCGTCACGATAGTGAGCGCATCCGGCGCCAACTCGAAGACGGGCGACATGCGCGCCACGAGGAAAACGCCGGCTGTCACCATAGTGGCAGCATGGATCAGGGCTGAGACGGGCGTTGGCCCTTCCATCGCGTCTGGCAACCAGGTGTGTAGGAGGAACTGGGCAGACTTGCCCATCGCGCCCATGAACAGCAGCAGGCAGATCACTGTCAGCGCCGTGGGCTGAGTGAGATCATAACCCGCAAAGGTCATGATGACTTCGGCAGTCTCAACCGGTGTCACAACCTCCACAGCTTCGCCACTGGCGGTGGAGACACCGCTTTCGACCCCATCAAATGGCAAGAACTCAACGGGCAGCGCGGAATGATCG
>JBCBXA010000116.1:0-280 GCA_039816825.1 Pseudomonadota bacterium
TCGCGCTGCGGCCCGGCGATGATGATGTTCCCATGATCACCAATGCAACCGTGCTGCTCTGCGAGCTTGATCGCCTGGTGGACGGCAACACGCATCGCATCGTGATTGGCAATGTGACGATGGCCGAACGCGGCCCGAACGACCCGCTGCTCTATATGTCCGGCGGCTATCGCGGTCTGGCTGACTAGCTGGCCAGCAGGCGCGGCAGGAACAGGCACAGTCCCGGAATCGCCAGCAGAAGCGCCACGCGTACCAATTCAACACTGAAGAATGGCAGCAC
>JBCBXA010000116.1:290-8549 GCA_039816825.1 Pseudomonadota bacterium
ATTTGCCGGCGTGCTGCCATTCTTCAGTGTTGAATTGGTACGCGTGGCGCTTCTACTGGCGATACCGGGACTGTGCCTGTTCCTGCCGCGCCTGCTGGCCTGACCGGTGGACTGGGCAATCGACGCGATGATGAAGACGTTGAGCCCAACTGGCGGCGTGATGAGGCCAAGCTCCACCACCACGAGCGCGATGATGCCGAACCAGATCTTCAACGCTTCGCCGTCCATGCCGAAGACAGCGTCAGTCGAGCTGACGAAGTCTCCACCGTTCAATTCGAGGAGAGCTGGCCAGAAGAAGGGTACGACCACCAGGATCATGGCCAGGGAGTCCAGGAAGCAGCCCAGGATGATCAGCATCAGCAGAAAGCTGATGAGGATGAGCCAAGGGTCGAGGCCAGAGCTCGTGGCCCAGCCTGCCAGCGCCGCCGGAAGCCCCGCGCGGGTGAGGAAGCCCTTGAGCACCTCAGCACCAAACAAGATGAAGTAGATCATGCCTGCGGTGACGGCAGTGTCGAGGAGCGAGCGGGAAAGCCCCTCCCGCGAAAGACCTTCATCTCCGCCCCTTCGCTTCGATCTGACGCGCAAGGCGATGCCGTAGAGCAGAATGACGGTGGCTCCGATGGCCGCGGCAGGTGTTGGCGTGAAAAGGCCGAGGCCAAGGCCAGCGATGATGGTTCCGAAGATGACCAGCACCGGCCAGAGGCGACGGGTCGCTTGCTTGCGCGCCTCCCGCGATGGTGGTTCCGGCAGGGGCGCGAGAGACGGATTTCGCCTCACCCGCAGGGCGATCACGGCGAGAAAGAAAACAACCGCCAGCAGGCCCGGCACGATGGCTGCCTGAAACATCTCGATGATGGAGGCTTCAACAATGATGGCGTAGAGAACCAGCGCGACCGATGGCGGGATCAGGATGCCAAGCGTGCCGCCGGCTGCGAGGGTGCCGGCTGCCAATCGCGGGGCATAGTTGAGCCGCGCGAGTTCGGGCAGGGCGACGCGCCCCATGGTGGAAGCCGTGGCCAGGTACGAGCCGCAGACCGCGCCGAACGCCCCACAGGCCAGCACCGCCGCCATGGCCACACCGCCGCGTATGCGTCCGATCAGAGTGCTCAACCCGTGGAAGAGATCCCGGCTCAGCCCGGCCTCACTGGCGAGAAACCCCATCAGGATGAACAGCGGAACGACCGACAGTTCATAGCTCGACACCGTGTCGAACAGGAGTGTTTTGAAGTTCCGCAGGTATGGCTCGAACCGCAGGTAGGGCAAGGCGAGTGAAAGGACATAGTTGCCGCCAATGCCCACCGCCACCATGGCGAGCCCGACGGGTACTCTCGCGAGGAGCAGGAGCAACAGGACCCCGAGGCCGAGTGCTCCGACGGCCTCGCCAGACAGGTTGGAAAGCAAACTCACTGTACCATGCCCTCGGAACTGGGCCGACCTACGAGCTGTGTCAGGCAAACCACGGCCCAGAGCAGCATGGACAGGATGCCTGGTGCGAAGAAGGGCCAGCGCGGCCAACCGAGCACGGGCGAAAGCGCGCTATCGGCTTTAGCCTCCAGCATGCCGATGCCGAGCCAGTAGGCAAGAAAGAGTGCTGTCGCGGCCAGCAATGCCAGCCAAAGACTGTCCGCTATCTGTCCCACTCTGGCTGGCAGTCGGGCCATGAGAAAGTCGATGGCGATGTGCCCGCGCCGCCACTGGCACCAGGGGAGAAACCCGAGGGCGGCAACGGCAATGGACAGTGAAACAAAGTCCTCATAGCCGGGGAGGCCGCCAATCTGCAGCCCCAGCGGTTCCGCCATACGCGAAGCGGCGAAAGCGAGCGTGTTGAGGGACGTGACAGCCATGATGGCCAGCAGAACGGCCCCCGAACCAAGGGCCCAGAGCCGCACGATGCTGCCAATATATGAGCTGTTGGTCATGGCCACGCCTTAAGCACTGGCGGGCCAAACCGGCTCGCTCAGGCCTTATCGGCCCGTGTTTCCCAAGGCGCAAGAGGCCGTGGCGACCTGTCCATGTCGCCTCAGCCGAGGCCGAGCCAGAAGCGAATGCCGTAAGCGACCACGAGGATGGTGGCGATTGACAGGCCGTAGATGATGACGAACCATCCCAGCTTCTTCCACCAGGGGTTCTCTGTGTTTTGGGTGTGGTCCGGGGCCATCAATGGTAGCCCTCGTTCGGATCAACTTTCCCGCGGAACACCCAATAGGCATAGCCCGTATAGCCGATGATCAGCGGCAGGTTGATGGCCACGCCGATGAGCATGAAGATCTGGCTGTTGCGCGGAGCAGCGGCCTCCCAAAGCGTTATCTCGGTGGGCACGATGTAAGGGAACATGCAGATGCCGAGGCCAACAAAGCACAGTGTGAACAGGATCAGCGCCAGCACGAAGGGGCGGTATTCGTGGTGGTGGACGGTGAGCGAGCGGAACATCAGGAATGCCACCAGCAGCACGGAAGCGGCAACAGCCACTGCCAGCCAGATGCCGGCGCCGGTGAACCAGCGGGCGAAGTAGCCCTCTTGAAGGAAAGGCGTCCAAAGGCTGATGATGCCTATAAAGGCGATGGTGGAGAGGCCGAGGGGCCAGGCGCGTTTGCGCATCCGCTCCTGCAGTCCGCCGCCGGTTTTCATGACCAGCCACGTCGCGCCGAGCAGCATGTAGCCAACCATGACGGCCACGCCGACGGTGAGGGAGAATGGCGTCAGCCAATCCCACCATCGGCCACTATACTGGCGAGCCGCTTCGTCCACCGAGATGCCCTGGAGCAGCGCGCCCAGCGTGATGCCCTGGCTGAGGGCGGCGAGGGCAGAGCCGCCGATGAAGGCCCAGTCCCAGACCCACTCCCAGCGCTTGGTGCGCCAGCGGAACTCGAAGGCCACGCCCCGGAACACAAGCGCCAGAAGCATGAGCGTGATGGGTACATAAAGCGCGGGCAATATGAGCGCATAGGCGAGGGGGAAGGCGGCAAATAGGCCGCCACCACCCAGCACAAGCCAGGTTTCATTGCCATCCCAGACCGGGGCGACGGAGTTCATCATCACGTCGCGGTCCTGCTTGGCTTTTTCCGCTGCGAACAGCATTCCAAGGCCGAGGTCGAACCCGTCCAGGATCACGTAAACCAGTACGGAAAACGCGATGATCGCGCCCCACCAGAATGTGAGATCGAAGACGATCTCTTCACCCAGAAACATCATGGTCGTTTACTCGCTTCTTTCGCTTCCGGGTTCTATTCGGCTGGTGCCGGCGTCTGGCCGCCTTTGCGCGGATCTTGCGCAAGGATTTCGGCGGCCGGGGTTGTGCCTGCCGTCCGGATCGGGCCGTCAATATCGTCCTTGAGCGGCTTCTCGCCTTGAGCTGGTGCCTTGCCCATCATCCGTAGAATATAGAACGTGCCAGCGCCGAAGACGGCGAAGTAGACGACGATGAAAATGATCAGGCTTGCCGCCACAGCTGGCGCCTCCAGCGGCGCAGCGCTCTCGGCCGTCCGCAAGAAGCCATAGACCGTGTAGGGTTGGCGTCCGACTTCGGTGGTGATCCAGCCGGCCAGCACTGCGACGAGGCCGGATGGACCCATGACCAGCGCTGCGCGATGAAGCCAGGTCGCTTCGAAGAGATTGCCGCGATAGCGGGCCCAAAGCGACCACAGGCCGACGCCCAGCATCAGAAGGCCAATGCCCACCATGATTCTGAACGACCAGAAGACTAGGAAGACAGGCGGCTGCTCCGCATCGTCAATCGTGTCGAGGCCAACACCCGGATAGAACGGGTCTCCCTTCAGCACCAGCGAGCCGAGATATGGAATGCCCACTGCGTAGTCGAGGGTTTGCGTCTCGTCATTGGGGATGCCGAAAATGTAGTAGGGCGCGCCCTCTGGATAGGAGTTGTAATAACCCTCCATCGCCATGAATTTTTGCGGCTGATACTCATAGGTGTTCAGCCCGTGCTCATGGCCGAGGCCAATCTGGATCGGCGTCATGATGGCCGCCATCCACATGGCCATGGAGAACATGGTTTTGGTGGCTTCCGATGGCTTCTCGCCCCGGCGCTTGCGGCGCAGCAAGTGGAAAGCCGCGACGCCGCCGACAATGAAGGCCGTCGTCAGATAGGCCGCCGCCAGCGTGTGGGTGAGGCGATAGGGGAAAGACGGATTGAAGATGACTTCCCAGAAGTTGGTCGGCAGGAACTGTCCGCTGACTTCATCGATAATGAACCCGGCGGGCGTGTGCATCCAGCTGTTCACCGACAGAATCCAGAACGCGCTCATGAAGGTGCCGAGGGCCACGGCTAGTGTGGCGCCCATGTGAAGAGCCGGACCCACGCGCTCACGGCCAAACAGCATGATGCCTAGGAAGCCTGCTTCCAGGAAGAAAGCGCTCAGCACTTCGTAGCTCATGGGCCCGCCGATCACCGGCCCCGCCTTGTCGGAGAACACGGACCAGTTGGTGCCGAACTGGTAACTCATGACGATGCCGGACACGACGCCCATGGCAAATGCCAGCGCGAAGATCTTCACCCAGTAGCGGTAGAGATCGAGGTATTTTTCCTGCTTGGTGTAGAGGAACAGACCGTTCAGGACCGCCAGATAGCTGGCGAGGCCGATGGTGAAGGCCGGGAAGATGAAGTGGAACGACACCGTGAACGCAAACTGGATGCGGGCAAGGAGGATGGCGTCGAGGCCTTCGAACATGTGTACACCTATCGAATGATCTGGTCGGACAAGTAGTCCGCTAACGGAATTCTTCTAGGCTGAAATCAGGTGAGAAGGTGGACGATTCAACGGTTCCAACTGCGGCATCTGCGCACCGTTTTGTCGATTTCCTGCAACGACTTCGCCAATCGGACGAGGCCGGATCAGGCCTCATCCTCCAAAGCAATCAGTGAAGCGTTGCCGCCTGCCGCCGTTGTGTCCGTTGAGATGACCTGCTCCTGAAGGAAGCGGCTGAGATACATCGGCCCGCCCGCCTTTGGTCCGGTGCCAGATTTACCGCGACCACCGAAAGGCTGGCTGCCCACAATGGCGCCGATCTGGTTGCGGTTGATGTAGAGATTGCCGGCGTCGATCCGCTGACCGACCTGCGCGATCACCGCATCGATGCGGCTGTGCAGGGCGAATGTGAGGCCAAAGCCTGACGCGTTGATTTCATCCACCACGGCGTCAAGCGTACCTGCCTTGTAGCGTTTCACATGCAGGACCGGCCCGAACACTTCCTCCGCCAGCGCCTCATCAGGCGCCAGTTCGATGATGGTGGGTGGCACATAGTTCGGGTGGTCGGAAGGTTCTCCCTGCCAGCGTATCTGGCCCTTGCGGCTCTCCAGATAGCGCCTCAGCTTGCTCGCCGCATCCTGGTCGATCACCGGGCCGATGTCGGTTGCCGGGTCCATCGGGTCACCGGTGTTGAGGCATGCCGCTGCGCCTTCAATCATGGGCAGCAGGCGATAAGCAACATCGTCTTGCACATAGAGAATCCTGCAGGCGGAGCAGCGTTGCCCGGCAGAGCGGAAGGCGGACATGATGACATCGTCCGTCACCTGTTCGGGCAATGCGGTGGCGTCGGCAATCATGGCGTTGGCGCCGCCGGTCTCGGCGATCAGGGGCACAATGGCCCCATCCTTTTGGGCGAGGGCCAGATTGATCGCTTTGGCCGTGGCGGTTGAGCCGGTGAAGGCGACACCGGCGATATGCTGGTTGGCGATCAGGGCTCGGCCCGTTTCAGCGCCACCGGGCACCAAAATCAACGCATCCTCTGGAACACCAGCCTCGTGCAGGGTTGCCAGCGCTTCGGCACCGATGGCGGGCGTTTGCGGCGCAGGTTTTGCCAGCACGGTGTTGCCCGCCGCCAGAGCTGCGGACACCTGGCCCAGAAAGATCGCCAGCGGGAAGTTCCACGGGGCGATGGCGGCGAAGACGCCGCGCCCGTGGGTGATGTATTCGTTCCGCTCGCCAGCCGGCCCTGGAAGAGGGAAGCGCCCGCAGAGGCGCTTCGCTTCAGCAGCGTAGAAGCGCAGGAAGTCCACCGCTTCCCGCACCTCAGCAATCCCATCATCAATGGTTTTGCCGGCCTCTAGAGACAGGATGGCGCACAGGCCGGGCGTGCGTTCCTCCAGCAGATCGGCGGCCTTCTCAAGGCATCTGGCCCGCTCTACGACTTCGGTATCCCGCCACCCCGGAAACGCCATGGCAGCGCGCTTGCACGCTTGATCAACGTCGCTGGCCGTCATCGGTGGTAGTGGAGCGGGGTGTGCCGTCCGACGCATATCGCCCAACAGGCCGTCCAGCTCGCGACGGCTGCCGAACTCAACGCCCTCGCTGTTCTTTCTGCCGTCAAACAGGGCTCCCGGCATCTCAATGGCGGCGTGGCGCGCCGGGCTTTGTGTCAGGATTTCAGTTGGCCGTTCGAGCAGGTGGGTGATCGGTACCTTTGTGTCCCCGACCTTTGCGACGAAGGAGGAGTTTGCGCCGTTCTCCAAAAGCCGCCGCACGAGATAGGCGAGGAGATCGCGGTGCCCGCCCACAGGGGCATAGATGCGGCAGGACACGGCTTTGCCCGTTGCCGACTGGTCTTTCTGCAGCTGCTCGTAGAGTTCTTCGCCCATGCCATGGAGCCGCTGGAACTCGAAGCCGGAACGGGAGTCGCCGGTTTTAGCCGCCAGTTGCAGGATGCTGGCGACTGTCAGCGCATTGTGAGTGGCGATCTGCGGGTAGAAAACATCCCGGCGCTCGAGCAGGCGCTGGGCACAGACAAGGAAGCTCAGATCCGTGGCGGGCTTTCGGCTGAACACGGGAAAATCATCGGCTCCCTCCACATGGGCGTGCTTGATCTCGCTGTCCCAATAGGCGCCCTTGACAAGTCGCACCATGAGACGAGCACCGTGGCGCTCGCCCAGCAGGGCTATGTGGTCGATCACGGCCATGGCCCGCTTACCATAAGCCTGGATCGCGAGGCCGAAACCGTCCCAGTTCGCCAGATCTCCTTTGGCCGCCAAGTCTACCATCACCGCATCGATGACGTCGATGGAGAGTTCCAGGCGGTTCTGTTCTTCAGCGTCGATGGTGAAATTCAGCGCATGGGCGCGGGCGGCGCGGGCCAGCGTGGTGACCGTGGGGACGAGCTCTTTCAGGACCGCTGTGCGGTTGCGCGCCTCGTAGCGCGGGTGGAGGGCCGAGAGTTTGACCGAGATGCCCGGTCTGTCGGGCAGGGCGGCGTCTTCCGCACTCTGGCCGATGGCTTCGATAGCGTCGGCATAGCTCTGGCGGTAGCGCTCAGCATCCGCCCAGGTGCGGGCGCCTTCCCCCAGCATGTCGTAGCTGTGGCGCGAGCCCTTTCGCTCAGCGCTTCTGGCCCGGTCGAGGGCCTGCCCGATGGTCTGGCCAAGGACAAATTGGTGGCCGAGGAACCGCATGGCCTGGCGCACGCCCAGCCGCACGGCCGGAGCGCCAATGCGTTTGGTGGCGGCGGACAGAATGCTCTGCGGGTCGTCATCGGGCTTTACGATCCGACTGGAGACGCCGAGCCCCCATGTGGCGGCAGAAACAAACCATGTTTCGCCGCTGCGATCTCCCGGTGTTCCCAACTTGCCAATATGATGAGCCCAGTCGCCTGTACCGATCTTGTCTTCGATCAGCCGGTCCTGCGTTTCGGCATCGGGCACGCGGAGCAGCGCTTCGGCCATCACCATCAGGGCCAGGCCTTCGCGGGTGGAGAGGCCATAGTCACGCAGGAAGTCCTCAAGCCCGCCGATGCGCCCGGCGCGGGCGCGAATGCCTTCAATCAGCGAAGTGGCGGAGCGGTCGATGCGTGCCTGATCCTCATCGGTCCAGGACAGGTCGCGTAGGAAGCCATCCACGAGAGCCTGATCGTCTGGTGCATAGGGTGGTGCGAACGATGCCATTGCCATGTCACTTTCCAAGACGCTGTTGTTGTGTTGCTTAGTGAAACTTTATCCTGCCTTCAGGTGAGTTTCTCACTGAAATGCCTTGTGGAACGTCTCATTGTGGTGAAATATCCTGTGATGAGAAGTTTGGATGGTGATAATGACTGAGCTTGCCGAGCTCGACAGGGTGGATCGTCGTATTCTGGCGGTTTTGCAGCGGGATGGTCGCATTACCAATTCCGCCTTGTCAGAAGCCGTGGCCCTGTCTGCCAATGCAACGGCCGAGAGGGTCAAGCGGCTGGTTGCCAAGGGCTTTATTGACGGGTTCGCCGCGCAGTTGAACGCCCAGAAGCTGGGTCGCAGTTTCCTTGTGTTTGTCCAGGTCAAAC
>JBCBXA010000117.1:0-8513 GCA_039816825.1 Pseudomonadota bacterium
ACCCATATAGGCCTCAAGCATCAGATCGCGGTCATAGCCAATCACTTCGCGCACTGCTTCGACCCGCTTGAGGTTTTCGCGCATGCCTGCCATCGCGTCCTTTGGGCCATAGCCAAACCGCGACTTGAACGCCTGATAGCCGTTCTTCATCGCCTCTTCGGCCTCCGCCTGCATCACCTCAATTGGGCCAGCGTAGAGCTTTGAGTAGTAGACTGGGATTTTCTCTTTCGTGCGCCCGCCGAGCAGTTTGAACACTGGCTTGCCAGTGAGTTTGCCCATCAGGTCCCATATGCCGATGTCGATGGCGGAAATCGCCGTCATGCCGATGCCCTTTCGGCCCCAGGCATGGGTGCGGCGGTACATCTTTTCCCAGAGATACGCGTAATCGAATGGGTCATGTCCAATGACGAGCGGCGCGTACCAATCGTCAATGGCTTTCTTAACTACGGTAGGTGCCAAGGCGGCGTTGCCGATGCCGATAGTGCCGTCCTCGGCCTCAACCTCGCAGGTTAGCCACTGGTGGAACCGGAAGGACGACATCGCGTCCCCCTTTTCATAAAGCGCATCACTCGCATTGGTGCAAAAATTGCCGGAGGGCGGGACAGTTGGGCCTTTCCAGTTCCAGACACGGGTGCGGATGGATTTGATCTTGGTCATGCAGAGGCCTCGTTGTCTGGACGGTTACGTTTGAATTGTTTGAAAATCATCGGGCCAAAAAGCGCCAAAGCGGTCAGGATGAAGAACACCAAACAGATCGGACGGGTCGCCATCAGCCACCACTTTTCATCCAGCATCACCATGGATTGGCCCAGGCGTTGTTCCAGAATGCCGCCCAGGATCAGCCCGATGGCCAGCGGCACGACTGAAAACCCAAAGACCCGCATCGCGTAGCCAACCACGCCAGCTATCAGGGCCACCCTGACATCAAACATGCTTTGAGCCAGAGCATAGGCCCCGACAATGGAGAACATGAAAACGCAGGGCCACAGTACCTGCGTGGGGATCAGCGTGACACGCGCAAACAGTTTGGCCCCAAAGAGACCAATGGCCAGAAACAGCAGGTTCACAAAGAGCATCGACCAAAAGATCGCGAAGGCAAAGTTCGCCTGTTCGGTGAACATGGTCGGACCGGGCCGCAACCCATGCACCAAAAGCCCCGCAAGAATTACCGCCGCTGTGGGGGAGCCGGGAATACCAAGCGCCAGCGTGGGCACCATTGCGCCCCCCGTGGCGGAATTGTTTGCAGCCTCAGACCCGGCGATCCCCTCCGGTGCGCCCTTGCCGAACTCCTCAGGCGTTTTCGACCACCGCTTGGCCTCATTGTAACCAATCATCGAGGCAACAGTGGCGCCTTCTGCCGGCAGGATGCCAATAAAAGTGCCGATGCCCGACGATCGAAGGATGGTCTTCCAGACCCTGCGGTAGTCTTCTCGGCTAGGCAGTTTGATTGCCTTCATTGTGATCGTTTCGCGCTTCTCATTCAGCCGGGTGGCCTGCGCGATCAGCTCGGAAATGCCGAAGACCCCGATCATCACGGGCACAAAGCCGATGCCTTCGTAAAGATGCGGGCTGTCAAAGGTGAACCGTTTGACAGAGGTCAGAAGATCGGTGCCAACTGTTGCCAGCAGGATGCCCAATGCCCCCGCAATCAGGTTGCGAATGGGGGAGCCTCCGCCGATGCTGACCAGCATGGAGAGACCAAAGACCGTCAGCGCAAAGTACTCAGGTGGTGCAAAACTGTAGGCCGCACGGGCCAAGAGCGGCGCCGAGAGCATCAGCACAAAGACACTGAACACGCCGCCGATGGTCGATGACACGACAGCCAGCCCAAGCGCACGGCCTGCTTCGCCGCGCACGGCCATCGGATAGCCGTCAAGGCAAGTGGTCGCGCTGGCAGAGGTGCCGGGCGTATTAATCAGAATTGCCGTGATGGCACCCGCAAAGGTGGCCGAACAATAGATCGCCGTGAGGATCGAAATCGCGGCGACAGGTTCCATCGTCAGGGTGAAAGGCAATAAAAGGGCGGCGCCAGTCGTGGCGTTAAGACCCGGAAGCGCGCCGATGATGACCCCACCCAAAGTGGCGCAAATCAGAAGAAGGATCAGATAAGGATCCCCTAGTGCCGCAAGCCCTTCCCAAAACGCCGCCATCAGCCGTACCACATGTTGGTAAGCTCTCCCCGCGGGAAGCGGACCTGAAAGGCCTGATCAAACAGGAAGAAGATCACCAGGGGCATCAGCACCCCGACCGCACCAAGGACAACCAGCCGCCGCTCCCCCCACAGCGCTGAAAGCGCAGCGGCAAAGACGCCCAAGGCGATGAATAGATCGATCTGTACCAGCAGGGCAAAGCCTGCCATGAGCGCAATGGTCAGCAGCGTTCTCGCGGACACGCGCTCTTGCATCTTGGCCGGATCAAACCACGCCATCAGTAGGGACAGCGCGATGATCAGCCCACAAATCAGTTGCGGAAAATCCGAAGGTTGGATGCCCCGCTTCAGAATCGGTGGCATCTTTTTGAACGTGGTCGAAATGTAAATCGCCACACAAGCAAACGCGATCAGGGCAAGTGGCACCAGCCACCGCACCAAACGGTCGGATTTTTCGGAACTGTTCTGCATGGAACACCCAGAAGGTTGCGAAGCCGCCCCAATGGGCGGCTTCTCTGTCGAGTTACTCGATGAAGCCCAGCTCTTTCAGGGCACCCTGCATGTCGTTGACCATGACGGACAACTGACTGCCCCAGACGTCGGAGCCTGCGACCGAGGTACTGTCCAGACCAACAGATGTCAGGAAGCCCTGATAGACCGTGTGGCCCATCGCCTTCATCAGGGACTCTTCGATCTTGGCCGCCAAATCATCAGGCGTGTCGGCATGAACGACAAAACCGCGCACGGTCGAGAAGCTGACGGGGATACCCATCTCTTCGGCGGTTGACACGTCGGGCAAGGCCGACATCCGCTCAGGTGCCAGCACCACAATGGGGCAGACATCGCCTGCTTCAATCTGACTGCCCGCTTCGGCCAGGTTCAGCACGGCTGCATCAACGGCACCCGCGACCAGCTGCGTGGCCAACTCACCACCGCCATCAAAAGGCAGGATCTTTGGTGTCTGCATCCCGCCTTTTTTGGTGAACATGAATGCCGAAACGTCGTCGATGTTGCCCAGGTGGGTGGTGCCGTAGGTGATCGGCGCCTCTTTCTGCTTAGCGACAAAGTCCGCTGCATCGGCGTAGGCGCCGCAGCGCACCATCAGGATTTGTGGGTCATCCGTGCCACGCGCGATGGGGCGGATGTCCTCGAGCTTCATGTCGGTCTCACCCTTTGCAAGTGTCGCGGCATGGCCAATGGTAAATGTCAGGATCGTATATCCGTCCGCTGGTACGCCCAGATAATGATCCATCGCTACGGCACCGCCGCCGCCCTTCTTGTTGACCACGATCATGTCCTGGCCAAGCTCGCGTCGAGCGCGCAACATCATCATGCGGGTTGTGACGTCAGTACCGCCCCCGTTCCCGGCATGTGTGACAACTTCAATGGGCTTGCTGGGGTATTCTTCGGCGCTGGCAGAGCCAGCCAAAAGTGCCACCGCCGCAGCGACCGCACCAACAATACGCGATTTCATATTTTCCTCCCTAATTGCGGCGACCCGTTCGCGGGAGCACCTTTTTGGAATTTGGCATGCCAAAATTTTGGAGTCAATTTTCTTTGCGTTCAGCCTTTACCACAGGCTTGGTCGACCCAGTGCAGACCTCGGATGCTGCGCGGCAAACCCGTGATATGATGCCTCGTCAACGTCGGGTTGTCGGTGTGGGAGGGCATGGCGGATCAGAGGATCAGTCATGGAAACACCAAACTTACCTGCCATTCGCGCTCTTCGCCCTGCATGGAACAAAGGCCGCATCGTCGGTCAGAAACGACCGCTGAAGCCAAAGCACGTTTGGGCGATCCGTGTGCGACTTGAATTGGCCGAGAACCATCGCGACCTGGCGCTGTTCAACATGGCAATAGACAGCAAGCTCCGAGGTTGTGATCTCGTGAAGATGAAAGTGGTCGATGTCATGGCCTCGGGCCAAATCAAAGAGCGCGCTTCCGTTCTGCAAAGCAAAACCCAGAAACCCGTGCGGTTTGAGATATCTGAAGGCACACGCGCATCAGTCGAGAAGTGGATGGAAGACGAGCTCATGATTGGCTCCGAATATCTATGGCCTGGCCGGTTCCACGAGCGCCTGCATATCTCGACACGGCAGTATGCACGGATCGTCCGCGATTGGGTCACATGTATCGGTCTGGAAGCGAGTGCATATGGCACGCATTCGATGAGGCGAACAAAGGTGACCCAGATCTACAAAAAGACAGGCAACCTGCGTGCCGTTCAGCTTTTGCTCGGCCACACGAAAATGGACAGCACGGTTCGCTATCTCGGCGTTGAATTGGAGGATGCGCTGGCGATCGCGGAAGCCATTGAAATCTAGAAAACCCGGGCCGCTTACAAGGGCGGCCCAATCCGGACATTGAACCAACCTTCGAGATTCTGCGGTGCGGTCCGTGGAAGCAGTCATTCGCCGCGCTGCCAAACTCTTGGACCGTTCGAACTCACAATCTGCTGTACGAACTTGCACAGGATTCGGAGAAGTTCTCCATAAGTGGCACAGCATTGCGAGGCAGCACTATACTCGGCATTATCGACAAATCGACCGAGCGGAGCCTTCAAACGGAACCGCATAATTTGTTGGAGCTTATTATGAAGAGATTTGTTTTTCTTGCACTCGTCATGACCGCTAGTCCGGGCGGCCCTGCTTTGGCACAGTGCAACAACGACTGAACCTTGGATTATTCGGTAACACAGGCTTTCCTACATGAGGAGCAATTCATAGTCGGGGTGGCAAAATGCGATTTGTGAACCGCGAGACTATTACCACGCCGGCAGCGTTCTCGCGCCCATCGGCAAAGGATGGGCGTCACACTTTGCTGGATTTGTTCTCTCAGGACACTCAGAAGCTTGCCCAGTCGCGCGGGACCATCTTTCTGGACGAGGAAGCTCCCAGCAAGAGTGATGAGGTGCGCAAAGCACTGTCAGAGCTTTTCACGGGAAGATGCGCCTTCTGCGAAAGTCCGGTGAATGATCCTATGGTTTATCGCTTCCGACCCGACGGTAATGCCGAGCCGGTGGAAGACTACAGCGTATCACATCTCTACTACGTTTGGCTCGCGGAGGCTTGGCAGAACCTATATCCTATTTGCCGGGGCTGCATGCCAAGCGATCCTTCGTACTTCCCTGTGAAAGGTCGACGCGCCAGGCTACCCGACGTCTCGCTTCTCGAACGCTTCGCTGAGCGCAACGATGGGCGGTGGCCAGACTTCCCTCTTGAGGAATCTGCCGAGTTTTTGGACCCATGTTGGAACGAGCAGTTCTGGCGCAGTCTGTTCTTCCGGTCCACCGGAGAGGTTGTTGGCACCAGTCGACGCGGCCGAAAGACCATCCAGCATTTCAATCTCAACCGGGAAGAATTGTGGGAGAGCCGGCGGCGTGCGATTGAAGAAGCGGTTGGCCGGACAGAAAGCGAGATCTTGCGCGATCCGGTCAAGCCGCCGCGCGTCGATCTTGGCCACGAGGGCGCGTGCGAGCTTTTCCTGCGTGAGGTCCTCTTTGAAGCCCTTGGCCGAACGGGCACGAGAGATCGGAGCCGTCAGATCGCCCGGTTGGCGCGGATGGACAATGGGGCAAGTCGGCTCCACGCCGCAATCAAAGAAGTCGACGCGCGTATCATTGAGGACTTGCCCGACACCGCGAGCGCCAGGCCATCGGAGGGACGCACTGCGCTCACATCGTTTTCGGTTCGGAACTTCAAGTCCCTTGAGGCAATCGAACTTGATCTGGATGTACCGGAGCCCGGCAAGCCAGCCTCGGCCCTTTTGATCCTGGGTGAGAACGCTACCGGGAAAAGCACGATATTGGAGGCGATCGCGCTCGCGGTGATGCCTGAGACCGCGCGGGCGAAGTTGCGCCTGGAGCCCGCGAAGATGGTGCTTGACCCGCGCTTCCTAGGTGCCCCCGATCAGTTGGCTCCTGTGGAAGCCAAGCTCCAGGCCAAGTTCGGCGATGACACCGATATCTCTGTCACGCTATCGCGCGACGGGCTCGGTCAGTTCTCCCAAATTGGTGAGGCTGCACTCCCCGTCTTCGCATATGGCGCCTATCGCCAATACTTGAAGGGCGACCGCAGATTTGTTGCCCACAAACATGTGAGATCGCTGTTTCATCCCGATGAACTGCTGCCGAATCCGGAACGCTGGCTCTTGAAGCTGGATGGGCCCGAATTCAACATGGTGGTACGCGCCATACGTGAGGTCTTTAACATCGAGGGCTCGTTTGAGGTCCTGGAACGCGACGGTGACAGGATCTACGTGGTCGTCAGCACCGAGAATACCACGGACGGCCCATTGCTTCGCACCCCGATTGAACTTGTTTCGTCCGGCTTTCGCGCGGTCTTGGCCATGCTTTGCGACATCATGCAGGGCCTTATGGACAAGCGTGTCAACCATGGTTTCACCTCGCTCGAGAATGCCGCGGCGCTTGTGCTTATCGACGAGGTGGAGGCACATTTGCACCCGCGCTGGAAAATGTCGATCATGACCGGGTTGCGAAAAGCGCTACCGGGGGTGACCTTCATCGCTACGTCGCACGATCCTTTATGTCTGCGCGGCATGAAGAAGGGGGAAGTAATGGTCCTCGAGAGGATTTCGGGCGAACAGGCAAGCACAAGTCTGCCAATATTCACCCACAGCCTCGTCGATCTGCCTGACAACGACAACTGGACAGTAGAGCAGCTTCTCACAGCGGACTTCTTTCAGATGCGCTCAACCGAGAGCCTTGAAGCGGAGCGGCGAGCAGCGCGAATGGAAGACCGCTTGGCGCGGAGAGCGAGCCCGTCCGAAGACCCCGAGCTTCAGGCTTACTTGGCGGAGCTCTCGGTCGACCTGCCTATCGGCCACACCGAAGTGCACCGACTCGTGCAGCAGGCCATAGCCGATTTTCTGCGTGAACGCCGGGAAGCCAGCGACGAAAAGCTACGTGGTCTGAGGGAGCAAACCCGACGATCTATCCTCAACGCGCTCAGGAGCGTGGGATGAGACGGGTCGAACGCAGTGAGGCAATTCCGGAGGATCTCAACGAGAAAGGGGCGGCGGAACTTGAGAAAGCCATACAGCACTTCGAAGGCAACCCTCCCAATCCGAATAGTTTTTCGTTCAAGCGTTACAAACTTAAGTCGGTGAAATACGCGCTTGAACGAATTTTCCACGGCAAGTGCGCCTATTGCGAAACATTCTACGCCAGTACGCAGCCACTCGATGTCGAGCATTTCCGTCCAAAAGGTGCGGTTGCTGGAGAAACCAGGCACCGTGGCTATTGGTGGCTCGCAGCGGACTGGGAAAATCTTCTGCCCAGCTGCATCGATTGCAATAGGAAGCGGAATCAGATCACACCTAAGGGTGAGACGTCGCAAGTTCGGCTACTCGAGGACACCGTTGGTTTCTCCGCCGTAGCCACCGTCGGGTCGGGCAAAAAAGACAGCTTTCCAATCGCACCCACTGGTGCGCGCGCCAGACGCCGCACCGATCCTATCGCCGCAGAGAAGCCACTATTGCTCAATCCGTGCGAGGACGATCCTGAGCAGCACCTTACTTACTTCTTTGACCGAGAGCACCCGGTTTCCTTCGTTCTCGCAAGTCAACTTGCAGGGGACCCCGATTTTTCGGGCGAGGATGGGTTAAGCCTGAAGGGTGCTACATCCGTACATGTTTACGGGCTGAACCGGCTTAGACTGGTGCAAGCGCGGACCCGGCTTCTGCGGCGGCTCGAGTTTCTGGCCGATCTGGCGATAGACCTCAAACAGCTGGCGGAAAACCTGAAACAGAAGGCGGACCCGGAGGTCGTACGCGCTGGCCAACAGGTGGACGCATTCGGCGACCGAACACTGGCGGAGCTTGTCAGCATGTGCGATGAAGACCAGCCGTACTCGGCGATGGCTAAGGCATGGATGCGCGATTTCCAAAGTCGCCTCGAAACAGTATAGCAATTGAGCCGTCGTTCTCAATAAATAGGTAATGGACCTGTCGCGGTTTGATGCCGCCCCTTTGATAGCATTTATTGCAGCAAAGGAGACTGACTATGGGACTGAAACGGACGGACGAATTCCGGGCTGATGCGGTGCGGATCGCGCTGACGAGTGGGCTGACCAGGAAGCAGGTGGCGTCAGATTTGGGCGTTGGCCTATCGACGCTGAACAAGTGGGTGACAGCACATCGCGATACTTACGTTGTACCCGACAAGGATTTGGACCTCGCCCGGGAGAATGAGCGGCTTCGACGTGAGAACCGCATTCTCAAGGAGGAGAGGGAGATCCTAAAAAAGGCAACGCAGTTCTTCGTGGGCCAAAAGCCATGAGGTTCAGGTTCATCGAAGAGAACACCGATACCTTCAGCGCCAAACGGATGTGCGATGTGCTGGATG
>JBCBXA010000118.1:0-8377 GCA_039816825.1 Pseudomonadota bacterium
TCAGTGTTCCGACGAGCGATTGCCGTTACTGCCGTCTGTATGTCGATGCGCGGTTGGTGTGCTTTGAGGCTCAGTTTGTAGGCGAGTCGCCACTTGTTGAAGACGTCAAAATAGCTATTTCGCTCTCGATTGATTCCCGAGAACGGTCTTGGAACCTCAGGTAAATCGGGCCCATCACTCGCCGGCGCATTCTGGCGGATGTAGGCGCATAGGATTTCCATGATTTGGATGTGATCGCGCGGGCTGTCTTGGGCGATGCGCTCCAGCGCGTAGATGGCGCCAACCCGCACCTCCATGTTGGGTTCGGTGCGGTTGCACTCTTTTTCCGTGTCCCAGACGCTGCGCATGGCACCAAAGGTTCTCCACGGCCTTGTTGATGCGTTCGGTAACCAGTCCTTCTTCCTGAGCTTTGGTTTGGCGCTCGACAGTGTGGACACGCAGGAGCGCTAGTGGTGCGCCGACGAGCGCGACCAAGGAGCCGGTAAGGCCGACCAGAGCGATGTAATGCATGCGGTAGGCGAGGGCCGCACCGTCTTTCGCTGCCGCATCATTCGGGTCAATCGGCGTTGGCAGGTCGCTCCAGAGCCCGAGGGTGCCCGAAAGAGTGAACAGCAACAGTGCGAGCCAAAAGGGCGCGAGCAGGGCCGCCAGCACAATGAAGGCCTTCACGCCCCTGTGCTCTTGCGATGCCCAGATGGTCAGCAGGCCGTCTTTGAAAATGCCGGCCTTGTTGATCGCCCAGGACGTCAGGACCAGCAGCACACCAAAGGCTGCCAGAAGCACAAAGGGCTGCGGCAGGGGTATGATGAAATCGACGTGCAGTTCTGACAAATCTTGACCCTTTACTTTGGACCAAGACTATCCGTTGCACAGTGCTCAGAAACAAGCTCAGTTTGAGATGGCTAACTAGTTCGGCCACAGGTCTGTTTCAGTGTGGAAGAGCGGTCAAATGAACCAAGGACCTGATGGCTAACGAGGCCCGAACTTCAACGCTGACCGCACGGATGCATCCATTGCCAATTGGTAGATTGGCAAGTTATGTTTTAGCCGGCGCGGAGAGCCAGTCTGCTCCGGAGTTTCCTGGATCAGTAGAGATCAAAAGCCCGGCGAGAGCCGGGTTTTTTTTATGCGGTGACATGCTTATTTTTGGGCATGGGTAGGGGTGCCTCGTACGAGGCTTTTATCCAGTCATTCCACTACGATTGTTTTGCGCACAAATGCCGTTCCGCCTTAACGCGCAGACCTCAAAAAACACGTTGCAGAATTGTGAGAAGCCGCGTCACTTTGACCAATTGGGTCGAAAAGGCGGTCCCAAAACCCGCGTCTGACGGTTTTAAAGCGTTGGCGTCCGGGTGATGAGGAGCTCAAAACTGTCGCAAGGGAGGCGCGGATGAGTATCAAAAGACCATTCACAGATCTGGAAATTGAGACGCAGCCGTCCGGTTTCTACAAAGGGCACAGCCTGCCCATCGCTCTGCTATCCAAAGTGACGATGGTGGGCCTCGTGCTCTGGGCGATCATCTTTCCGGTCCATGCCACCCAGACGCTTGATGGTTGGAACTGGGCGACACTGCTCGGCTTCAACACCTTCTACATCATCGCGGTGGGCTTTTTCGCTTTCTTCCTGTTTGCCCTTGTTGTGCTGCCGGCTGGCAAGCGCAAACTGGGCGGAGCGGATACCAAGCCCGAGTTCTCCACCTTCTCGTGGTTCGCCATGATGTTTGGTGCGGGTCTCGGGGTCGGTCTGATGGTGTTCGCAACAGCTGAGCCCATCGGTCTTTGGGGGTCCAATCCGATTACGGTGGCGCAGGGGGCAGAACCGAATACGCCTGCAGCCGTGCAGTCGGCGTTCCGTTATACGTTCCTGCACTTTGGTTTCCACGCCTGGGCCATCTATGTGATCACCGGTCTGAGCCTGGCTTACTACGCCTACACCCGTAACATGCCACTGACGATCCGCACGGCTCTCACGCCGCTGCTGGGCCGTTTCTCCAATGGCTTTCTGGGCCATATTGTCGATGTGCTGGGCGTTGTCGCAACGATCCTCGGCGTGGCGGTGACCATTGGGTACGGCGTGAGCCAGTTTGTGGACGGTGTCTACAACGTCACGGGCATGGAATGGCTGATGGGGCCAGCCGCGGAGGGTGCGGCACCATTGCCATCCACCGTGGGCCTTCTGGCCGCTCTGTTCGTCATTATGGGTCTGTCGATCCTCTCCGCCGTGTCGGGTGTTGGTCGGGGCATTAAGTATCTGTCCAACCTCAATCTGGTGCTCTCGTTCCTGCTGTTGCTGACCTTCATTGTCTTCGGATCATTCCTGTTTTCGCTGACAACTTATGGAACGGCCCTAGCGGACTACATCATGCACTTCATTCCGCTCAGCTTTGAGGCCTACAGCCCGCTTTCGCAGGGCGCGTTCGAAGCTTCATTGCCAGCGGAAGCGCAGGTGGCAGCCGGTGCCCTTTATGAAGGCGCCACAAACGCCTGGGGCAGCTTTGACGGTTTCGTCGGTGGTCTGGAGGGTGATGCCGCCGCGCTGAGCCCCGAACTGAAGGCCGCTGCCTATGAGGCTGGCACGCAGGGTCGTCTGTTCGGCTGGCAGGCCGGTTGGACCACCTTCTACTGGGCTTGGTGGATTGCTTTCTCGCCCTTTGTTGGGCTGTTCCTGGCGCGCATCTCCAAGGGTCGCACGGTTCGGGAATTCATCCTGGGATGCGTGATCGCACCGGCTCTGGTCTGCTTTGCGTGGATGGCAGTCCTTGGCGGCACTGCGGTGAATGCTGAACTCACTGGAGTTGCGGATGGGGCGATCATTGCTGCGTCCAACACCAACAAGCTGTTCGTCACGCTCGGCATGATTGTGCCAGAGTGGCTGCTGGGTGCGGTCATCATCACGTGCGTGGTGCTCATCATGACGTTCCTCGTAACGTCGGCTGACTCCGGCATTCTGGTGATGAACACCATCATGTCCGGTGGCGCGACCGAGACCGGCATCAAGCACCGCATCATCTGGGGGCTCATCCTCACCGGTGTGATTGGCAGCCTTCTGGTCGCCGGTGCGCTTGATCCCGACAATGCGGACGCCCTTGCTCCACTTCAGGACGCTATGATCGTTGGTGCGCTGCCCTTCACATTCGTGATGGTGTTGATGGCTGTTGCGCTGGCCAAGGCGCTCTTCAACGACAGCCGCCGCGAGCGTGCTTCGGGTGTCGATGTGGCCGCTCAGCCTGCTGAGTAGGCGCCCATCTGATCACATGATGTGGACGATGAAGCGGGGCCCATTGGGCCCCGTTTTTCTTTCGACTTCTCTTAGTCTACCCGCCAGTCGATCGGCGTCATGGCTTGGTTCTCTAGAAACGCATTGGCCTTGGAGAACGGCCTGGTGCCGAAGAAGCCGTTATGGGCGCTGAGGGGCGAAGGGTGAACCGATTTCAGGACCAGATGCCGGTTCGTGTCGACGAAGGCGGCTTTCTTCTGGGCGTAGGAGCCCCAGAGGATGAAGACAGATGGCGTGTTGCGCTCGGCCACCAATCGAATGACGGCATCAGTGAACTGCTCCCACCCCTGTCCGCGATGCGACGCCGCCTTGTGCGCTTCGACCGTCAGGACTGAGTTGAGCAGCAACACCCCCTGGTCGGCCCATTTCTGGAGATTTCCGTGGGGGGCAGGGGCGATGCCGATATCGGTTTGAAGTTCGGTGTAGATGTTGACCAAGGAGGGCGGCACGCGAACACCTTGCGGCACCGAGAAGCTAAGACCGTGGGCCTGGCCGGGCCCATGATAGGGATCCTGGCCAAGAATGACGACTTTTACCTGGTCAAGGGGCACCGCATCCAAGGCGGCAAACCAGTGGGCGGGCCGTGGGAAGATGGTCTTTCCGGCGTTGCGCTCAGACTGAAGAAACGCTTTCAGCGCCTGCATGGACGGAGAAGCGAACTCCGGTCGCAGGGGTTCGCGCCAGCTTTCATGAAGCTGAATGTCTGCCAAATTGGCCTCCCTTTGTTTCCTGCGCTTTCAAAGCACGATGCTCTGGCCGGGAAACGCGGCAAGGCGCGTCGCTCACAACTTTATCGATTTCGAAACCACGTTGGCAGTGGGGTCGCCCGGCAGCCGCAGTAGAGACCGATGTTTTACTTTTTTGCCTAGCGTCAACTTATGAGCGGGAAGTTGTCCATTCCAATCGTTGCGCGCTGCCTGATCGGGTCAATACCAATTCTGGTGCCGGCCATGATTGGGGCGTCCATTGCGGCTTACCTGCTGGCCGCCAAGTTTGGGCCGGTGGTCCAGGCCAGCGCTATGGCCGATGCTCCTCTGGCTGCTTTCATCGTCGGACTGCCGATTGCCTTCTACCTGCGCTGGCAGGCGTTTAGGCTGGAGGCTGCCAATGAGCAGCTCAAGGATGCGCTGCAGACCGTAGAAGCCGCCCGCCAGGAAGCCATGGCACGGGCGTCCATTGATGGCCTGACCGGCCTTCTCAATCGCAACGCCTATTTTGAGGCGGCAGAGAATGCGCATGCAATTGCCGCGAGAAGCGTCGTGCTGATGATGGACCTCGACCACTTTAAAGGCATCAACGACACCTACGGACACGGCGCCGGCGACGATGTGTTGGTGGCCAGTGCAGCCAAGCTCAAGGCTATTCTTCGCAGGGGTGACATTGTGGGCCGAATTGGCGGCGAAGAGTTTGCCATCATGTTGCCTGACACCACCCTAAGGGAAGGGCTGGGGATTGCCGATGCGATCCTTAAGACCTTCGAGGGCCAGCCAGCAATGCTGCAGGATGGTCGCTTGGTTGATAGCACCATCAGCGTCGGGGTTGCCGCTGGTCTCTCGGAAGATGATCTTCGCAACATGCACAAGACGGCTGACGAGTCGCTTTATCGCGCCAAGGCGGCGGGTCGAAATCGCGTGGTCTTGGCCGAGGCCGTTTGAGGCTTTCCAGTTCTGACTTCTGAGTTGGGCTCGTCGTCTGCTAAAGACACAACATGCCAAGCCGCCTCATTGACATTCAGACCGCTGGTCAGGGCCTGTATGAGTTCACTCATGCGGTGACTGAAAGCCTGCGGCATATGGGTGCGCTGGATGGGCTGTTGACCCTTTTCGTGCGGCACACATCCTGTTCCCTCCTCATTCACGAGAATGCCGATCCCGATGTGCAGAGCGATATGAGAGAGTTTTTCGCGCGCCTCGTTCCACCGACAAACGATCCGTCGATGCACTATCTTTCCCACACGATGGAGGGTCCTGACGATATGCCCGCGCATATCAAGGCCGCTTTGACCCAGACTTCGGTGGGCGTTCCGGTGATGGATGGTCATATGGCGCTGGGAACCTGGCAGGGCATCTATCTGTTCGAGCACCGTGATCGACCTCATCGACGCCAGGTCGTTCTGCAGTTTATGGCCGGTTGAACTCGTGATCGCTTGCCTGAGCGCGTGTAACGGCTAGTTTCAAGCGTGAAGAGGTAGCCATGTCATTTTTCAAAAAGCTCTTTGGTGGTTCCGATGGCGCGAAAGCGACCCCGAAACCAGTGGAAGTGTATAAGGATTTTTCCATCACCCCTGATCCGATGCAGGATGGCCAGCAATGGCGACTGGCAGGCTTCATCACCAAAACCGTGGACGGCGAAGAAAAGCGCCACCATCTCATCAGGGCCGATGTCTTTGCGAGCGCTGACCTTGCGGCCACCGCCATGGTCGCCAAGGCCCGCCTGGTGATTGATGAACAGGGTGACGGTTTGTTTCGCTGACGATTGGGCAGTCGTGAGGCACGGGGGTATGCGATGACAGATGAAGCCGAACCCAAGGGGGAGTTGACGATCAGAACCGTTGCAAGGCCCGCCGACACGAACTCCAATGGCGACATATTTGGCGGTTGGGTGCTGAGCCAGATGGATATGGCCGGTGGTGTGGCCGGTCGCACCTGCGCAAAGGGGCGGGTCGTAACGGTGGCGCTGGACGCCATGAGCTTTATCCGCTCTGTGCAGGTTGGCGACGTGCTGTGTGTCTATACCGAGATCCAAAGCATGGGGCGCAGTTCGATGAAAATCCATGTCGAAGCCTATGCGCAGCGGTTTCTGACAGGCGTTCGCGAGAAGGTGACCGATGCCATATTCACCTTTGTCGCCATCGACGACGACGGCAATCCTCGACCCATCGAGCCATTGGCAAACTGACGTTCGAAGGATGGAAAACCCCCACAGGATTGAAGCCGCATGAGTGAGCCTTTAGGCGTTGCGATCGTCTTGGGAGCCACTGGAGCCATTGGCGGCGCTGTTGCCGATAGGCTTCAGGTCAATGGGCAGTACGCAACTGTGCTGCGCTTCAGCCGGTCGTCTGAACCTCGCTTTGATCTCACCGACGAGGCGAGCATAAAGCGTTGCGCACAGATCGCTGCAGCTGCGGGCGATGTGCGTTTTGTGTTTGATGCCACGGGCTTTCTGCACAACGATACCATCGCTCCCGAGAAAGCGCTCCGCCAACTGACCGTCGATAGTATGCGGCTGAACTTCGAGCTTAACGCCATGGGCCCGGCTCTCGTGATGAAGCACTTTCTGCCCCTCTTCCCACGGGAAGGGCGATCTGTTTTTGCTACCCTTTCGGCCCGTGTGGGCTCGATCAGCGACAACGATCTTGGTGGCTGGCACAGCTATCGTGCGTCCAAGGCGGCTCTCAACCAGTTTGTGCGTTGTGCCGCTATCGAGCTTCGGCGCACCCATAAGGAGGCGATCTGTGTGGGCCTCCACCCCGGCACTGTGGAAAGCGATCTGTCGGCACCGTTCGCCAAGGCCGGATTGACTGTCAGACAGGCCGGCGAGGCTGCAACTGATCTACTCAGGGTTCTGGGACGGCTGACGCCCGGGGATACGGGCAAGCAGTTTGCCTATGATGGCCGGGAGGTCCCGGCCTAAGTGCCTTCTGGCCTTCCTCCTTCAAAGTCAGCAATATTTGTCCCATCGATCTGTGCTGCAAACGGAGCACCAGAACGAAGGGGTTAAGAGTGCCGGACTCACATCTTTGGAGCAGTTACGAGGATCGGATCAATCGGGTCGTGGACTATGTTCATGACCATCTCGATGAGGATTTGGACCTCGATACGCTTGCCGAGGTAGCGTGCCTGTCGCGCTATCATTGGCACCGTGTATTCCAGGGTTTGCGAGGTGAGACCGTCATTCAGCTTGTGGCGCGTCTGCGCCTTGCGAGAGCGTCCCGTCAGCTTATTCAGACGGATTGTTCCGTTGCGGAGATCGCTCGAAAGAGTGGCTTCAACAGCGACCGTGCATTCTCCCGAAGTTTTGGCAAAGCCTATGGCATGTCCCCGTCCCGCTATCGGGAACACGGTGCCCATGCCGAATTCCAAGCAGCCAGGAACGAAGGAAACAGCACCATGTTTCAAGTCAACATCATCGACGCCCCCGAGCGACACCTGCACGGTCACGCCCATCTGGGCGACTATATGGGGATCTCCCGGGCTTTCGAGCACACTTTCAGCGCCCTCGCGGGCAAAGGCCTTTTGGGCGAGATGCGAGGAATGGCGGGGATCTACTATGACGATCCATCGGCCACGCCGACAGATGAGCTGCAATCCTTTGCCGGCGCTCTTCTGGAGGATGGCACACAGGTGCCCGATGGTTTGGAGACGCGCGAGCTGGCGTCGGGTCCGGTTGCTGTCCTTCACTACAAAGGGCCCTATTCGGGCATGAAGGTCGCCTATGACTGGTTCTACGGCACGTGGTTGACGAGCTCCGGCCGGGAAGCGCGGGACATGCCGCCCTATGAGATCTATCTCAACAGCCCGGAAGACACGGCTCCCAACGACCTTATGACGGATATCCACTTGCCGCTGAAGTAAGCGCTCTGCGCCTGTGATGGGCGTTGAAGTGGGCTCGCAAACGCGATAGGCGATCCAGCGTGGGGCCTGTAGCTCAGCTGGTTAGAGCTGGCGGCTCATAACCGCTAGGTCGGGGGTTCAAGTCCCTCCGGGCCCACCAAACCGCACTTCGGGGTTAAAATTTCCGCTAAAGCCTTGAAGGGTAAGGTGGTTTTTGCGGTTCGATAACCTTTTTCGCGATTGTACCTTAGAGGCTCTGTGAAGGCCAATTTTAGCACAGTTCGCTTCAATGCAAGGTCTCCCTTTTTGTATATATTCCAAGGGTTTACGAGGAACTTGAGGGCCGGTTCGATAAAGTCCTCAAAGGTGTCCCGTGTTGGGAGCGGTTTTGCGGCCATTTCCTCCGTTTTTTGCTTCTCAAGTTCGAGTTTTTCCACCTTGGCCTCGTAAGCGGCTAGCAGTGTTTTGCTCTCGCAGATCAAAGAAATCGAGGAGCAAATCGAATCTCTGCTCGACAGAATTTTGAGCTGTGAGAGCAAAACACTGC
>JBCBXA010000119.1:0-8329 GCA_039816825.1 Pseudomonadota bacterium
AGATTCGAGGCAATGGAGCCTCTCGGCACTAAGGGCAGCATGTCGTTTTCCCCCCAACAGGACAGCGCACTGACGGCGGTTTCTGACTGGCTCAACCTTCCGGTTGGGTCCCGACAGCCCGTGTTCAGGCTCTTCGGCTTTGCGGGCACGGGAAAGACGACGCTTGCGCGCCATATCGCTGAGGGTGTGGATGGTGACGTCCAGTTTGCCGCCTTCACGGGTAAGGCCGCCCAAGTGTTGCGCAACAAGGGCGCATCGAACGCCCGCACCATCCATTCGCTGATCTATCGGCCACGCGGCGAGGGCGAAGAGGATGAGGACGGCAAGTTTTCACCGGCTTTCTCCCTGAACCGGCAGGCCAACATCTCCAAGTCAGAGCTGATCGTGGTCGATGAATGCTCCATGGTCGACGAGGATCTTGGTCGCGATCTGCTGAGCTTTGGCGTGCCTGTGCTGGTGTTGGGAGATCCTGGCCAGTTGCCGCCTGTGAGTGGCGGGGGCTTCTTCACAGACGCGGAGCCGGACTTCATGCTCACCGAGGTTCACCGGCAGGCGCGGGACGACCCGATCATTGAACTGGCCATGCGCGTCCGTGAAGGCGGGCAGCTTGACCATGGCTCGTATGGCGATAGCGCAATCATCAGGCGCGACGCCATCGACCGAAACTCCATTCTGGATGCTGATCAGGTGCTCGTGGGAACAAACCGCACGCGGCACCGATACAATGCTCGATTGCGGGAACTGAAAGGCTTTGAAGGCAGCTTGCCCCAGTCTGGCGACCGGCTTGTCTGTCTCCGCAATGATGCCACCAAAGGTCTTCTCAATGGTTCGCTCTGGCACGTGAAGACCGCCTCAAATCGCTCAGGCCCTGCTCTGCACATGTTGGTGCAGCCAGAAGATGAGGGGGGTGGCGGCAGCGCCAAGATCAAGGTGCTCAAGGAAGCCTTTGAGGGCGATGCGTCGCAAATACCGTGGCAGTCCAAACGACGTTATGACGATTTTGACTACGGCTACGCACTCACCGTTCACAAGAGTCAGGGCTCTCAATGGGACGACGTGTTCCTCTTCGATGAGAGCTATGCTTTCAAGGACAGCCGGGAGCGCTGGCTCTATACAGCCATCACCCGCGCTGCCGGGCGGATAACAATCGTACGATGACCGACCCCGACCTCAATCTCGATAATGTGCTGTCCGACATATGGCTCACTCTTGGCAGAGCCAGGGCGGATGCGCGACATGCATGGCGCTATCCTGTGTTTGGCACAATCGATAGCGATGGATGGCCCATGTCGCGCACGGTAGGCCTTCGAGAGGTCGACGCGACCAGTCGGAAGCTGGCGATCCATACAGATGTCCGCGCGGCCAAAGTGCAGGAAGTGATCGACCACTCAAAGTGCAGTCTGCTGTTCTACAACCCCCGCACCATGGAGCAGCTTCGGGTGACGGGCCTTGCTGGTTTACGGGGCGAGGCGGAGACTGCAGACGCCTGGTCCAAGCTGTCAGTTCATCAACATCACAACTACTCTGTTGATCCGGCTCCGGGCAGTGAGATTGCCGCCTGGAACGATTATGGCCACGCGGCCACTGCTGAGACGATTGCTGCTCGGTTCCGTGTCATCGACGTAAGTGTCGTCAGTTTCGATTGGATCAGGCTGGACCGCCCGGTCAACGGCATTGGACACAAGCGTGCGGCATTCAATCTCGAGGCCAAAACGGGCAACTGGCTGGTTCCCTGATTGGTGTGGTGCTGGCCATCGGCTATCCGCACTGCCTGTGCTATCGCGCTGAAAAATGAAAGCCCGGAAAATGCCTGCCATCTTGTCTGCCAACCTCAACGCCGTCGCGCTGCTTCGCAATCGGCGAGACCTGCCGTGGCCGAGCGTTGTCAATTTGGGCCGTATCGCGTTGGCTGCGGGGGCAGGGGGAGTCACGGTGCATCCACGGCCTGATCAACGACACATACGCTTCTCGGATCTGCCGGAACTACGGGCGCTGTTGGACGACGAATTTCCGTCAGCCGAATACAATATTGAAGGCTATCCGAGCGATGATTTTCTGGCGCTGTGTGAGGCCAATGCGCCCGATCAGGTGACCCTCGTTCCAGACGACCCCTCTCAAGCGACGTCGGACCATGGTTGGCAAGTTGAAGCTCAGATTCAGAGTCTTCAAGCACCGGTCAGGCGATTGAAAGACAATGGCTTTCGGGTCGCGCTCTTTGTTGATCCGGATTGTCCGTCAAGCGATCTTCAGGCGGCGCGCTCCATCGGCGTTGACCGGGTGGAACTGTTTACGGGGCCCTATGGAGCCACCCATGACAGCCCGGTCGCAGCCACCGTGGCGGTGGAGATGCTCGGCGCAACAGCTGCGCGTGCAGCGGAGGCTGGCCTCGAAATCAATGCCGGCCACGATCTTACGGTCGAAAACCTGCCGGCCCTGGTTCGGGCTGTGCCGCACTTGGCAGAAGTCTCCATTGGCCATGGGCTGGCTGCAGAGGGCCTCGAGCACGGCATGGCCGGAGCGGTGAGGCGCTTTGTTGAAGCGCTTGGCTAGGCGTTAGCGCAAGCGCCAGATCCCAAGGCCGGCCAGCGCGACGGCCGATAGACTCAGCACTGTCCTGACATGATTCCAGAAGGTCCAGGGCTCCGCATAGTCGGCCCATGCTGCAGCCGGGTCGGGCAGGGCGTCGACATCCACCACAGCCAAGGCTTCATTCATCGGCACGTTGATGACCATGGTCAGCATGAAGCCTCCCAAAATATACACGGCTGACGCGGCACCAAGCGGAAGAGCCGCCTTTCTGGAACCTTGAACCACCAGCAGTGCGGTGGCGGCAGGAAGAAGGATGGCGCTCCCAAAGAAGCTCAAGGCGAAGATCGGGTTCCGAACCTCGGCGTTGATGCCCTGCATAGCCTTCAGCGCCACTTCTGGAGTGCTGGCATTGAGGCCGACCATGACTGAGCTTGAGTAGGCGTAGAAGAACCCCGCCACTGCGGCGACGGCCACCAGCGCCACCACACTCAGGCTCAAGCTGAACCATGGTACGCGGGCTGCCGATGGCTGCGCATGAGGGCTTACAGTACTGGCTGCAGAAATATGCGTTTGCATAGCAATTCTCCTTGCATCGAGGTGCCAAGACAAATAGTACCGTACGGTACAGTACATATACCGTACCGATGGGTACGGTAATGTCAAGCCCAGCCCGATGATGGGCCAGGAGAGTGTTTTGAGCGCAGTTTCGCCCGAAGTGACGCAGACCGAAGAGGAGGTTCCTGCCATCGGTTCGTCTCCGGATGCGCTCAGCGAGCGGCAGCGCGAGGTGCTGGACGTGACCCTGGAACTGCTCATCGAAAACGCCGCTGCGCTCACCATGATTGCTGTTGCGCGCCGAGCCAATTGTTCCAAGGAGACTCTGTACAAGTGGTTTGGCGATCGTGACGGACTGCTGGCCGCAACGGTCCGCTATCAGGCGTCGAAGGTGCGGGTGCAGCCTTTCGAGGCTGGCACCATGAACCGCGCCAAGCTCGCGGAAGTGCTGGAAGGCTTTGCTCGGGGCCTTCTGACCATCCTGACAAGCGATATGTCGGTCGCCCTCAACCGTTTGGCCGTTAGCCAGGCAGAGGCGAAAAGCGGTGCGCCGCTCGGGCAGATCGTGCTCCAGAATGGCCGCTTTTCCACCGGCCCACGCCTCAAGCCCGCCATCGAAGCGGGCATGCGGGCAAGGGTCTTGAAAGACCTCGACCCGGAGGAAGCGTTCCGCGACTTCTACGGTCTCACCATTCGTGACACCCAAATCCGGATTCTTCTCGGGGATGATCTTCGCCTGTCTCCGAAGGATATCGAAGCGGAGGCCAAACGGGCTACCGCTCAGTTTTTCACTTTATACGCAGCGTCCGCTGCCTGACCCGCATTCATCTCGAAAGGAAGAACCATGCGCGTTTATTATGATGCCGATGCCGACCTCGGCCTGATCAAGTCCAAGAAAGTGGCCATCATTGGCTACGGTTCGCAGGGCCGCGCCCACGCGACAAACCTGAAGGATTCAGGTGCAACCGATGTCATTATTGCCCTGCGCCCAGGCTCAGCGACGGCTAAGAAGGCAGAGGCCGATGGTTTCACCGTCGTCACTGTGGAAGAGGCAGCAAAAACGGCTGACCTGATGATGATGGCGACGCCGGATGAGTTGCAGGCCGACATTTACAACAGCCAGATCGCCGCCAACATTCGCGATGGTGCAGCCATTGCTTTTGCCCATGGCCTCAACGTCCATTTCGGTCTGATCGAACCAAAGAGCACCGTGGATGTCGTGATGATCGCGCCGAAGGGTCCTGGCCACACAGTGCGCGGTGAGTATCTCAAGGGCGGCGGCGTGCCGTGCCTCATCGCCATCCACCATGATGCGTCTGGCAACGCTCATGATCTGGCCCTGTCTTACGCGTGTGGCGTGGGCGGTGGTCGTTCCGGTGTGATCGAGACCACCTTCAAGGAAGAGTGCGAAACCGACCTGTTCGGCGAGCAGGCAGTCCTATGCGGCGGTCTGGTGGAGCTGATCCGGGCTGGCTTCGAGACGCTCGTCGAAGGCGGATACGCGCCCGAGATGGCTTACTTCGAATGCCTGCACGAGGTGAAGCTGATCGTCGACCTCATCTATGAAGGCGGCATTGCCAACATGAACTACTCCATCTCCAACACGGCTGAATGGGGTGAATATGTCACCGGCCCACGCATCATCACTGAAGACACCAAAGCTGAGATGAAGCGCGTTCTGACCGACATTCAGACCGGCAAATTCACGTCTGAGTGGATGCAGGAATACCGCGCCGGCGCGGCGCGCTTCAAAGGCATTCGCCGCGTGAACGACGCCCACCAGATCGAGGAAGTGGGCGAGCGCCTTCGCGGCATGATGCCCTGGATTGCATCGAACCAGCTCGTCGACAAAGCCAAGAACTAAACCGGCTGGTTAATGAACGATGTTTGGGGCGGCCTTCGGGTCGCCCTTTTCGTTTAACCGTTCTGTTACGGCCCTGGCAGATAATAGCGCCAAGCCTTGAGTGGAGCGTTGCCATGACCGAGCAGCACAATCGATCATCAGAACGGATGAGGACGCGGCGTCCTGGCCGCATCGTTTGGGACAATGCGTCACGAACGATCAATTGCACCATCAAGGACATGTCTCGCACAGGCGCTCAGATAGAGCTGACCGACATGGCGGCAGTGCCAGAGACTTTTGATCTTCAACTGCCGCCCGCCAAGGAACTGCGCCCGGCGCAGATCATGCGGCGGTCCGGTAAAGTGTTTGGCATCATGTTTCTGGATGTCATTCCCGGCGAAGATGGTTCCATGGGTGGCGGCGTGTCGTTCTACAATCCGCAGAAGGGCAATCTGCCAGGTTTTGCACCCATGCCCGAGCAGGTTCGCCGCATGCTGCCCTGGGCTGCTTGAACCACATCGATAAATCTCTTCTGGCCGGATTTGCCGTAGGCGGATGAACCGTGCGGCTCTATGGTCGCGCCATGGCAGACACTCCAAGACTTCGATTGGCGACGTTCAACGTCGAAAACCTCATGTCGCGTTTCGATTTTGAAGGGGTGCGCCATGCGCATCGCCTCGATCGTGCAACCGCGTTGTACGACATTTCTGACAAGGGGCGGTTGAAGGCCATCGAGCAGGCCAGAATGATTGCGCTCACGGACGACACTCGGCAGCTGACCGCACTGGCCATTGCCGATTGCGAGCCGGATGTTCTGTGCCTTCAGGAAGTTGAGAACGATGAGGCGCTGGCTGCCTTTGAGCGCGGCTATCTGTTTCGAATGAACGGCAGTGGCTTCCGCCAAAGGCACGTCATGCCCGGCAATGACGGGCGGGGCATCAATGTCGCCGTGGCTGCCAAGTGCCAGTCAACATCGGGGCATGACATTGAGGTCAGCGCCGTTACCAGCCATCGGGAAGCGACCTATGGTGACATGGGTTTGCTCGACGATGAGCTGCGTGGCCGCGGCGCCGAGCCCACGGACCGCGTCTTTCGTCGCGACTGTCTCGAGGTCGACCTGCGCATCGGTGGTCGCCCGCTGACTGTCTATATCTGCCACTTCAAGAGCATGGGTCCCAATCGGGACGGGATGGATGGCCGGACTTACTCCATGCCGGTGCGGCGGGCAGAGGCGAGGGCGGTGCGCAAGATTATCGAGCGACGGTTCGAGGGCCGTGCTGATCGCATGAACTGGATCGTCTGCGGAGATCTGAACGCCTATCGGGAAAAGATCGAGGTCACCGGATCAAAGCGCCGGGGCCTCGGGTTCAAGCCGGTCGCCGAGGAGAGCAGCGGCATTGATGATTTGTTCGAAGGCGGGTTTGCCGAAGATCTTCTGGGCCGTCTTGATCCTATGGAGCGGTGGACCTTGTTTCATTCGCGGGGAGCCGACGAGCAGCATCTCTGCCAGCTCGACTACTTCCTCGCTTCGCCCAATCTTGCCCAGAAGAACAAGAAGGTTCTGCCCGAGATCATCAGAAACGGCCAGCCGTTCCGAACGCTGATGCCTGAGGGGCAGGCGGCAGATCGTTATCCACGCACCGGGTGGGACCGCCCGAAGGCGAGCGATCACTGCCCGGTGGTGGTTGAGCTTAGCTTGTAGCTAGGCTGCTGATGTGAGGCGGCCGATGGGCTTGCCGTTGGCGTCGAAGCGGTGGATGTCGCCCTGGCGAGGCGTAAGCCAGATCTTGTCGCCGGCCTTTGGCATCAAATTGCCGGGCAAACGCGCGATCATGCGGCCAGCATTTGTGGTGTCCACATGGGCAAACGTGTCCGAACCCAGCACTTCTGAAAACGCAATCGTGCCCTCAAAGGACATGTCAGTTGGCTTACCCTCAAGCGATGCATCAATGTGCTCCGGGCGGATACCCATCGTGTGGGCGCCAACGGCCTTGGCTGCTTCGCCTTCCACGAAGTTCATCTTGGGCGAGCCGATGAAGCCGGCCACAAACAGGCTGGCCGGGTTGTCGTAAAGCTCCATCGGTGAGCCAAACTGTTCCACATGACCTGCGCTCAGCACCACGATGCGGTCGGCCAGGGTCATGGCTTCCACTTGGTCGTGGGTCACATAGATCATGGTCGTGTCAGGCAGGTCGCGGCTCAGTTGAGCGATTTCGATCCGCATGTGCACCCGGAGCGCAGCGTCAAGGTTCGAGAGTGGTTCGTCGAACAGGAAGACCTTTGGGTCACGAACAATGGCACGGCCAATGGCCACGCGCTGGCGTTGACCACCCGACAGGTTCTTCGGCAGCCGCTTCAGATAGTCGGTTAGCTGCAGCTTGTCGGCTGCTGCCTGCACGCGTTTGTCGATTTCTGCCTTGCTGAGCCCCATCATTTCGAGGCCGAAGGAGATGTTTCCATAGACCGTCATGTGCGGGTAGAGCGCGTAGGTCTGGAAGACCATGGCGATACCGCGCTTGGAAGGCGCAACGTCGTTCATGCGCTGGCCACCAATCATCAGATCGCCCGAGGTGATTTCTTCAAGGCCTGAGATGCAGCGCAGCAATGTTGACTTGCCGCAGCCCGATGGGCCGACAAACACGATGAACTCGCCCTGTTTGATATCGAGATCGATGCCCTTGAGGACATCAACAGGTCCGTAGCTCTTCTTCAGATTCTCAATCTTGATCTCAGCCATGGGTCTCCTCCCCCTCAAGGCGTTGCAAGGATGCAAACCAGGCCGACTGAGCCGGCAGGTTTACGATGTGCTCATAGTGGTGGCCCTCAAAGCCATGACCGGTGAGCGCTTCGAAGTTGCCGTGGAAGCGCGATGCGTCCCACTTGGCGTCTTCTGAGTTGAAGTTGAACACGCACAGAATGTCTTCACTTTCACTCCTCCGAATGAAAGCCAAGACGTTGTGCATCGTGTCGATCACTTCGATCTGCCCCTTCACGAGGGCAGGGTGGTTGCGTCGAAACTCAAGAAAGTTCTTGTACGCGTGATAGACCGAATCCGGGTTGGAGGCCTGCGCAGACGGGCTGCGATCCAGATGACTTGGTTCCACCGGCAGCCATGTACGGTTGGCCTCCGAAAAGCCGCCATTTGGGCCCGGCTCCCATATCATCGGCGTACGGCAGCCATCTCGGCCCTTATATTCCGGCCAGAACTGGATGCCGTAGGGGTCCACCAGATCTTCATAGGCGACGTCCGCTTCCGGCAGAGCGAGTTCTTCGCCCTGATAGATGCACACCGATCCGCGCAGCGACAGCATCAGCCCCATTGTGAAGCGGGCAAACTGATCGTGATCGACGGCATACTCTTCCCACCGGGTCACGTGCCGCATCACATCATGGTTCGACATG
>JBCBXA010000011.1:0-54708 GCA_039816825.1 Pseudomonadota bacterium
CGCCCATGCCCATGCCCATACCCATGAGCTTCTGGCCGAGGCCCCACCGATCAGGTGAACCAGATGCTCGAAGCCCTGCCCGGTGCCGACACGCTGATCGGCCAGGCAGCCGAAGGTGGTGCCGGTGGCCTGATGGGCGCCATGTCCGGCATGATGGGTGGCGGCGTGATGGGCCTCGGCCAGAAGCTCATGGGTATGGGCATGGGCATGGGCGAAGTCTCGGGCGTTGCCAAGGAAACCGTGGCCTTCGCCAAGGAAAAAGCCGGCGAAGACACCATCGATGCGATCATCAATGAAATTCCGGGTCTCAGCCAGTTCGTCTAGAACGGGACATTCAGAGTTAATGACGGCGGGTGCACTGCAAAGGTGGGCTCGCCGTTTTTGTTTACGGAGTACGGTTCGAAGAACCAGCTGAAGTGGCACATCTCATGCAGAGCACTCAGCATGACGCGCTACACACGACGACAGGCACTAAGAAGCGGGCTTGCAATGTCTCTTTTTGGGACATTCGGATTAACGGCTAGCTCCGCTTCAGCACAACAGACCGCGACGCCCAACATTCTGGCCAGCGCCCAGCTGCGAAGGGGGTACAATGCCCTGGACGGCGGCATGCGACCGGGAACCGCCGATGACCAGAGCCGCGTTCTGCAACAGGTGTTGGACGAGGCTGCACGCCGTGGCGACCCGGTTTTTCTGCCGCCTGGCCGATACAATTTGTCAAACATCACACTGCCTGCACGCACACGGCTCATGGGCGTTCCCGGCTCGACGCGACTGGTCTACGGCGGCGGCGGCCACTTTCTGTCATCGTTGGGCGGCGATGATGTCCAGCTTTCAGACATGGTGCTGGACGGCGCCAATCTGCCTCTGCAGCCCTACGCGCCCGGTCTGCTGACGGTGGCCAACACGCGCAGTTTTCATGTTGAGAATTGCCTGGTCACCGGCTCATCAGCCATCGGCATTTCGCTGGAGCGTTCGGGGGGGCGTATCGAGAAGTGTGAAGTGGTTGGCGCGGCGGGCAATGCCGGCATCAAAAGCATCGAAGCCACGCGGCTCGCCATCACCGACAACCATGTGCACAACTGCGCCGATGGCGGCATTTATGTCTGGCGCTGGGCATCCGGCGAAGACGGGACCCAAATCTCCGGCAACCGGGTTGAGCGGATCGGCGCCAAATCGGGTGGTACGGGCCAGCACGGCAATGGCATCAACATCTTCCGCGCAGACGGGGTGTCAGTCACGGACAATTGGATGGCGGATTGCGCCTTCTCCGCGATCCGTGTGAACGCCGGCAACAATTCCCGCATCGCCGCCAACACCTGCCTACGCTCAGGCGAGACCGCCATTTACGTAGAGTTCGGCTTCTCGGGCTCCATCGTCAGCGCAAACATGATCGACGGAGCAACAGGCGGCATCTCCTGCACTAATTTCAACGATGGCGGGCGGCTGGCCACGGTCTCTGACAACATCGTCCGAAACCTCAAGACCAGGGGGCCTTACGTCAACGAGACCATCGACTTTGGCTGGGGCATTCACGCCGAAGCAGACACTGTGGTGACCGGGAACCTGGTCGAACGCGCCCCGCTCTATGGGCTCAGCCTTGGCTGGGGCGTCAATCTGCGCAACGTCCTTGCCTCGGGCAACATCATCCGCGACGCAGGCACCGGCATCGCCGTGTCGGTTGCCGATGGCGCCGGGGCAGCCATGATCCTGGACAATATGATCGACGGAACAGCCCGGGGCGCTATCCTCGGCCATCGCTGGAAACAAGCCGTCACAGAAGATCTGGTTGGTCGCCGCCAGAACCACAATGGTGGGTTTGAACAACTGACCATCAATGGGAACCGCAGCACCGGCCGCAGCTTGTCGTAGACGACGGTCCGTGATTGCCTCCAAGGCTCAGATTGCCTAGAGCGTCCCATGGCTTCTGGTCCAGAATTCCGCACCCATTTTGAACCGCGCTACGGCGAGGCAGTGGAGGTCGCTCCCGGCGTCGTGCGCGTGGTGGCCGCCAATGCCAGCGCCTACACCTTCAAAGGCACAAACAGCTATCTGGTCGGTCGCGATCGGCTGTTGCTGATCGACCCGGGACCGGATCTGGCGGAGCACAAGAACGCGCTCTTGCGCGCCATAGCGGATCGACCGGTGGACGGGGTGGTCATCACTCATACCCACAAGGACCACACACTGCTTGCGCCAAGCATAGCAGACATTTTGAAGGCGCCGATCATGGCGTACGGTCCACACCTGTCAGCCCGCGAACTCAAGGCAGGCGAAATCAACCCGCTCGCCAACTCCAACCATTACGACCTACCCATCGATCAAACGCTTTCGGATGACCAGACCATAGGGTCCGACATGTACTCGCTCGAGGCCATCCACACGCCAGGGCATACTGAGAACCACCTCTGCCTCGCGCTGCGCAAACGAGGGCAGGATACGGATTTCCTGCTCAGCGGCGACCATGTGATGGGATGGAACACCACCATCATCGCCCCGTTTGATGGCCATATGGGGCACTATATTGAAAGCCTGGACAGGCTGCTTGAACGACCGGAATCCACTTACTTCCCGGGTCATGGAGGGCGCGTGGAGAACGCCCACACGCTCGTGCGGGCGATACGCCACCACCGCATCATGCGGGAGCGCGCCATCCTCGCCCAGGCCAGGAAAGGCAATCCTGATCCCCACGGGATCGCCGCCATCCTCTATCCCAACATAGCACCCAACCTGATCGGCGCAGCAGCGCTCAACGTGCAGGCTCACCTGGACTATCTGGTGGAGACGGGGCGGCTCTAGAGCGTTTCCTGCAAAGCCGGCAGACGGAAACGATTGGCCCCCAATTGAGCAAGACGTTCGTCAAGGGCCGGTTGCATCAGCCAATCGGCCAACCTTCTCGTCGCCGCATCGGCGCTGTCGTTCAGAGCAATGGACAGGTCGATATGGACGTTCCACCCCTCCGGGCATGAGGCAACACATTGAACACCCGGCACCGGGGCGATGTTGGTCAATGGCAGGCCTGCCAGCTCAACCTCACCGGCCAGAAGCGCACGCATAGGCCCACCGCCTTCAAGGCCGACGACACGCGATTCAATCAGCTCCCAAATCTCCAACTGCCCGGCAAGATTGCGAAACTGGTCACCGCTTGTGCCAACATCCGTGATGGCAATGCTCTCGACAGATGTGAGAATCTCGGCAGTGCGTTCCGGGTCCCGTGCAGGGGCGACAGGCGATGAACCAAGTTTGCCAAACGCCAGTGGTGACCGCCCAAAGGGCAAATGAACGTCACATCGGGCCGTCTGCGCAGCCATCATCTCCTGCACATGGATAGGATTTGTGATGGCGATGTCCCAGCCATTGCCCGACGTTGCATAAGCGGGAACTTCCGGATTGAGCATATGCTGAACGTCAACAGAGCAGCCGCTCATTTGCTGGAACTGAGGGAGCAGTTCCTCCATCACTTCCCTAAGGGCGATCGGAACCACGAAGCGAATTGCCAAGCGAACTTCTCCTCCGGCCTACTGAAGCGGTAGGGGGTCGCTCGACTGGGGGACCGGAAGAACACCGGCAGCATCGGGCTCATCACCTTCCGGCTCCTCATCATCTGCAAATGAGCCCTCCCCGGTGACGCCCAGAAGCTCAATGTCCAGTTCATCCAGAAATCCTGTCAGAAGCGCCACGCCACGCCCCAGATCATGGGCCGTGTAACGACCCGCCGCTCGCGCATCGACCACCGTGATGTCATTGTCTCGACTGAGCCTGATGGCAATATCGGTAGGCACGTTCAGCACCAGCGAGCGGGCGGTGAACTCAAAGAACAGAGTGTCTGAAGGTCTTGGTTGCAGATCCCGCTCGGGAGAGCGCGGCAGGGGAATGACGCCTTCCTCCCGCTGGGGCTCAGCGCCCGCGATGAATGGGGCATCAATGGTCTCCCAGCGCCTCAGAGCCGCAAGTTTGGCAACGGCTTGGGCCACACGGTTCGGGTCGGTGGAATAGCCGTGGGGCCCCAGTCCCGGGTAAGCGTCTCGCAGCAGGGCTGCATCGTCCGCTGACAATTTGCCGGCGGGCCAGGGCGTGCCCTGTCTTTCTGCAACAAGCTTGGAGAAGATTGGGAAGTCCGTCGGGTCCGTCGCGACATCGTTGATCTTGGGGTGGATGACCGCCTGTGCCCCAGCCCAGGCCAGAGGTGCAAGTGCGATAATGGCAAAGACTGCGCCTCGCATGGCAACACCGGCCCCCGCTGCATCATCGTCAAAAATGTCCCGGGTGGCCGCCAGTCCGGCAAAAAGCGCAAACACTCCCAACGCGACGACAGCGCCCATCGCCCACAAAAAGGTGACCGGCGAAAGATAGCCAAACCGAAAGGCCAGCATGGCAACGGGCAGCAGCAGCAGCGCCAGAGCACCAAGCCGATTGCACAAGTGCGAATAGCGGGCTGTTGGGCGGCGGTAGAAGTTCCCTATCAGGCGCGGGGTGGCCTTGGCACCAAGACTGGCCATGTCAGGATTGGCCTTGTCGGAGATTTTCCAGAGAAACGGCGTCCTGACGACGGCGGGCCGCCTGTCGGCAAGCGGCCTGCGCAGCGGAGAGACGCGCAACCGGCACGCGGTAAGGGGAGCAGGAAATCGACTGCAACTGAAGGTCCTCGCAGAATGCGATGGAGGCCGGGTCGCCTCCATGCTCACCGCAAATGCCGACAGACAGATCGGGGCGCACTTGCCGTCCGCGCTCAACGGCCATCGCCATCAGTTCTCCAACGCCATCGCCATCCACCGAAACGAACGGATCAGCTTCCATCACGCCCATGTCGGCATAGTCACCCAAAAAGGCGCCGGCATCGTCGCGGGACAGGCCAAAGGCGGTCTGGGTCAGATCATTGGTGCCAAAGGAAAAGAACTCGGCGCTTTCGGCAATCGCGCCTGCACGCAGGCATGCGCGGGGCAATTCGATCATGGAGCCCACCGTGTAGTTCAGCGGGTGACCACTTTCATCGGCAACCTCCTTGGCCACGGCATCGATGTCGCGGCGCACAAAGTCCACCTCCCGCTTGAGACTGACGAGCGGGATCAGGATCTCCGGGCGCACGGTGCGACCGGTTTCAGCCGCTGCTTCTGCGGCGGCGAGAAAGATCGCGCGGGCCTGCATGCGGGTGATTTCGGGCTGAGATATGAGAAGCCGACATCCGCGATGCCCCAGCATGGGGTTGCTCTCTGTCATCTGAGCCACACGACTCTTCAACCGCGTGAAATCCAGGTTCATCTGTCCGGCAAGGGCCGCAATCTCATTGTCGGTTCTCGGCAGAAATTCGTGGAGTGGGGGATCAAGCAGGCGGATGGCCACGGAGTGCCCGGCCATGGTTTTGAAAATCTCGCGAAAGTCACCGCGCTGCATCTCCAGCAGTTCTTCAAGCGCTCCCTCACGCTCCTGCTCGCTGTGGGACAGAATTAATCGTCGCATCGCGCCGATGCGGCCCTCTTCAAAGAACATGTGCTCGGTGCGGCATAGCCCAATGCCGTCGGCGTTGAAGCGCATCGCGGCCTGGGCGTCGGCAGGCGTGTCAGCATTCGCGCGCACCTGCATGCGACAGAAACCCTCCGCCCAGACCATCACTCGCTCAAAGTCCCCACTGGGCTCCGGGCGACGTGTCGGCACACGACCCGAGAAAACAGAGCCGCTGACGCCATCGAGTGTGATCTCGTCGCCCTCGCGCAGAACATGATCCCCCACCTGAAGTGTGCCCGACGCCTTGTCGAGCCGCAGGGACACCGCGCCGGCGATGCACGGCTTGCCCAACCCTCGGGCGACAACAGCGGCGTGGCTCGTCATCCCACCACGGGTGGTCAGAATGCCCTCGGCACTCTTCATGCCGGCAATGTCTTCAGGACCCGTTTCCGCCGTCACCAGAATGACGGGCATACCCCGCGATTTGCTGAGTTGTGCCGCTGCCGAACTGAAAACAATCTGGCCGGATACCGCCCCGGGGGACGCGGCGATGCCCTGGGCCAAGGGCTGCGCGTCGGCGCTGGGATCAACAGTCGGGTGCAGCAATTCCTCGATCAGGGCTGGAGGGATCCGCATGATCGCTTCGCGCTCGGAGACGAGGCCCCGCCCCACCAGGTCCACTGCCGTGCGCAGGCTCGCCGCCCCCGGCATGCGCTGCCGCTCCGCATCCACGATCATGCCGCCATGGGGCGAAACCACCGCTTCAAAGATCACTGCTTCGCCAAAGTGGCGTTCCAGCTCGTCGCGATATTCCGCCAGAACGGCCTTCTGCGAAGCTGTGCCCTCAAGTTCGGTCAGGTCGCCCGTGGCGCGGTTGCGCGTCTCAAGGCGCATCCACGCGCCATCCGGCACAAAGTTCTCGCCCATGGCATGAACGATCACAGCCATGCCTGTGCGGGCGGCTTCGTCATTCAGGCGCTGGAATAGTTCGGCCCGCTCAGACCCCCAGCTGTCAAATGCTTCAGTGATGATTTGGATGAGCCGATCGCGAGCCGCCTTCGATCCGTCCAACGCCACATCCAGTCGCGCAGGCGCCAGGCCCGGCACCTTCACAACGGGCGACGTGCGCACGGCGAGCTTGATCGGAAAAGTCAGTTTCTGGTCGGAGTGCAGATAGTCTTCAAAGTTCGCAACCTCATCCTGAAGGCGCTTGAGCGCACGAGGTGAGAACTGGCGGCCATCGTCAAAGAACGCTTCGCAAAAAGCCGTTCCGAGAATAATGCCAGGCGCCACTGGCAGACCCTGCTGAGCCATACGGACAAGCCGGTTGCCGCGCGCGCCGGCCACGGTTTTCTTGGGCACAGGTGTTCCACGACGCCCGCGTCCAAATGGCAAAACCCACATATCCCGTGAGGGGGTTTCCAACATGTGCCTGATCCACGACCCTTGTTGGCTCAGACCTAGACCAACACCTTGCTATTGCAAAGAGACCAACCGCGCACAGTTGGGCGCGCTTGTGGGAACCAGAGGGTTAAACAGCTTCAACCAGCTGTTCAGCCGCCTGCAGATCAACCGACACAATCTGGCTGACGCCACGCTCTGCCATGGTTACGCCAAACAGGCGATCCATCCGCGCCATCGTGATGGGATTGTGGGTGATGATCACAAAGCGCGTCTCAGTTGACGAGACCATCTCGTCAAGAAGATTGCAGAAGCGCTCGACATTGTGGTCGTCCAGCGGCGCGTCCACCTCGTCCAAAACGCAGATCGGCGCGGGGTTGGTGAGGAATACCGCAAAGATCAGCGCCATGGCAGTCAAAGCCTGCTCACCACCCGACAGCAGCGTCATGGTCTGCGGGCGCTTGCCCGGTGGGCGGGCCAGAATTTCCAGTCCGGCCTCAAGCGGATCATCGCTCTCGACCAGCTGCAGCTCGGCCGTGCCACCACCGAACAAATGGGTGAACAGGCGGGTGAACTGACCGTTCACCTCGTCGAACGCGGCCAGCAGGCGCTCGCGGCCCTGCCGGTTGAGAGCACCAATGCCGCCGCGCAGTTTGGCAATGGCTTCAATCAACTCCGACTGTTCAGAAACCAGCGTGTCACGTTTTTCGGCGATTTCCTTCTGCTCCGCTTCAGCCCGCAGGTTCACCGCACCCAGACGTTCGCGGCCGGCGCGCAGCTTCTCCAACCGCCGCTCAACGGTCTCGACGTCAGGCATCTTGGCCTCAGGTTCGAGCCCAGTCCGTTCAAACAGCTCGGTGGGCTGGCATTCAAGTTCATCCCTGATGCGCCCTTCCACATCGCGGCGGCGGGCGACGGATGCATCCAGCCGTTCTTCCTGACGGGCCCGCCCTTCTTTGGCTTCGGACAAGGATGAGATTGCCGCCGTGGCCAGTTGGTCGGCGGCACGCTGACCTGTCTCAGCCTCGGCCAGCCGGTCCGCCGCCTGCTTGCGTAGACCTTCGGCTTCGTCAATCTGAGCGTTCAGACGCCGGCGCTCGGCTTCGATCTCACCGGGGCGTTCATCGAGATTGGCGAGCTCGGTTTCCGTCTCAACCATGCGCAGGCCAAGCGCCTCACGCTGCTCGGCAGCGTTGGCGAGGCGCTGGTTCCAGCTGTCCCGTTCACGGGAAATCTCATTCTTGCGGCGCTGCCACATCTCAACTTCACGCGTCAGGCCATCGCGATTGGCCCGCGCCTCGGCCAGAGCACCACGATCCGCCTGCATGGAGGCGCGGGCGCTCTCGATCTGCACTTCAAGGGCCGCAATATCCGGCGCATCCGACAGTGCCTGCTCGGCCTGGCTTTTGGCCGCCTGCGCTTCCGAGAGTTCGGACGCCAAACGCTCCGCTGTGGCTTCAAGCGCGGCACGCTTCTGGGCGAATTGGCCAGCCGCGCGTTCAGCAGCCAGAACGGCCTCGCGCGCGGTCGTCAGGTCTGATTGACGCTCGCGCAACGCCTCGCGCGCTCCGCGCTCGGCGTCGATGGTTGCCTGGAGATGGGATTTGGCCTCATCGGCCTTCGCCTGTGCCGCAGCAACGCGACCACGCGCATTCTCAGCCGCAGCATCGAGCTCCAGCAGCCGGTTCTTCTGGGCAAGCTTCTGGGCGGCGGCAGTCGGCGCATCGGCGGAAGCGCGGAAACCATCCCAGCGCCACAGATCGCCCTCGCGGCTGACCAGTCGTTGCCCGGTCGCCAGCTGCGCTTGAACAGCCGCTCCCTGCTCCGCGTCCACGATGCCAATCTGCGCCAGCCGGCGCGCCAGCACATCGGGTGCCTTCACAACGCTGGCCAGAGGCGTCACGCCCGCAGGCAATTGAGGATCGCCATGGCTGTTGGAAGACCCAGCCCAAAACACCTTGGCCCCGGGATCCGCGGGCGCATCAAGGTCCTCGCCCAGAGCAGCGCCCAAGGCGCGCTCAAAGCCTGGCTCCACAGAAAGGGCATCGACGATGGCCGGAAAAAGATCGCCCTTATCGGCGCCGACGATCTTCGCCAGCGTCCGGGCTTCTGTCTCGATCTCACGCAGCGCATTTTGCGCTTCTGCCAACGGCCCTCGACTTGTCTGCTCGGCCTGGCGCGCAAGGTCGAGCTTGCCTTCGGCATCCGCCCTTGCCGCTTCAGCAGCAGCAACGGCTGCCTCGGCTTCACTGGCAGCGGCCATATGGCGGGCGGGCTCAGGCAGTCCAGCCATCTGCTGATGGACCCCGGCGAGCAGTTCGTCAGTCCGACGCTTATCGTTCTCAAGGCGAGAGAGGCGAGCCGCCACGTCCTGCGCCTGGCGCTCTGCCTGGCTGCGGGCCGCCCGCGCCTCTGCCGTCTCAGCGGTCAGCGTCTGCAGTTTGGCATCTGAGGCCGAAGCGACGGTTTCGGCCTCGTTGAACTTGGCCACCAATTCCCGCGCGCGATCTTCCGACCCAGCAACTTTGGCATTGAGCTCGCGCTCTTCCTCATCCAGCCGCACGATGGCGTCCTGATTGTCGGCCTCAAGCTGGACTTCGCGCTGCAGGTCCGCAGCGAGTTGAGCCTTGCGAGAATCAAGCTCCTGCTTGCGATTGGCGAGACGCGCAAGCTCAGCATCAATGGCGTCGCGGGACAGAGTGATGCGCTGAACGGTGGCCGCGGCCTTGACCTCGGCATCCCGCAATTCGGGCAGCTTGCTTGCCACGACCGCTTGATCGCGGGCGGCGGCGGTCTGCGCCTGGGCGCGCTCGGCAACCAGCGTCGTTGCTTCCGCCAGTGCACTCTGGGCAGCACCTTCAGCCTCAGTTGCCGCCTGCCACCGCAGGAAGAAAACGGTCGCCTGCGCGGCCCGCAGTTCCTCGGAGATGGAGGAATAACGTGCCGCCTGGCGTGCCTGGCGCTTCAGGCTTTCCAGCTGGCTTTCCAACTGCGCCAGAACGTCTTCCAAGCGCTCAAGATTGGTCTCGGCAGCCCGCAAACGGAGTTCAGCTTCGTGACGCCGGGAATGGAGGCCAGAGATACCCGCTGCCTCTTCCAGCAGCGCCCGGCGCTGGGTTGGTTTGGCGGAAATCAGCTCGCCAATACGCCCCTGACCCACCATGGAGGGGGAGCGAGCCCCGGTGGAGGCATCAGCGAACAGCAGCTGCACGTCCTTGGCCCGGGCGTCCTTTCCATTGATGCGATAGTTGGACCCCGCTTCCCGCTCGATGCGGCGCGAGACCTGCAACTCATCGGCATCGTTGAAGGCGGCGGGAGCCGTTCGATCATCATTATCGAGGAACAGCGCCACTTCGGCCATGTTCCGCGCGGGCCTGTTTCCCGATCCAGAAAAGATCACATCGTCCATGCCGGAGGCGCGCATGTTTTTGTATGAGCTTTCGCCCATCACCCAGCGCAAGGCTTCGACAAGGTTGGACTTGCCGCAGCCATTGGGGCCCACGACCCCGGTCAGGCCGTTCTCAATCAGAAACTCGGTGGGCTCTACAAAGCTCTTGAAGCCAAGGAGCCGGAGTTTGTCGAACTTCAACCCGGCCCCCCTTGCTTGTTTCCGGTGCTAGAGCAGGCTGTCAATGACCTCAGACATGGCGTCCACGCTCATGGCACCGGAATATTTTGTGCCATTGATGAAGAAGGTAGGTGTAGCATCCACACCAAACTCCTGCGCACCCGCATTGCGGACTGCATTGATGCCATCCACAAGAGTCTGGTCTCTGAGGCAGGATTCGAAGGTCTCCTGATCCATTCCAGACAGTTTCGCGATGTCAAACAGGGCTTGCTTGGGGTTCTCGGAACGAGCCCAGGCGCGCTGACGCTGATAAAGAACGCTCAGCATGGGGTAATAGCCATCGTTCGGGGCACAGCGCGCCAGCATGAAAGCAGCCAGCGCCAGATTGTCGAACGGGAATTCGCGATGGGTAAAACGCACCATGCCCGTATCGATATATTTTTCCTTGATGTCGCCAAACGTCGTGTTGTGGAACGTCGCGCAATGCGGGCAGGTGGCCGACGCATACTCAATGATCGTCACCTTGGCATCGTCCGGCCCCAGCCATTTGTCTTCCAGCGGGGAGGTGGAAGCCAGCGTGTCGGCATTGACGCTGCCGCTCGCGGTCTGAGCCTCGGACTCGGAGCAGGCTGTCAGCGCGAGCCCGGCAGCAGCCGTGCCCAGCAGCGCAACGGCGCGACGGCGCGTGATATCGGAAATGGGGGTCTGGATGGTCATGGGGCTGTCCTCAAAGGCGGCGGATACTGGTTCGTCACTGGGGTCTGTCATGCCAAAACGGCGCTGGAACGGCAACGTGACTAGAAGGCGCCCATTATAAAGCTCTTGTGATCGAACTTGCCCGTGTTTCGCATGATGCCGCCTGCCCTGCATTTCCCCGCGCTTCGATTTCGCGAGCGCTTCACGATCGGCGGCTTCGAACGGCAGCGCCCAGCCTGGCCAGGGAATCCTTGAGCGGGCCATCGGGCAGGCCAGCAATACCATCCCTGACGCGCGCAACTTCGGCGGGCGTTGGACGGTCTGCGTTCCCGTTCCGAGGGTCTGACAGTCCGAGCCCACAGGCACCGGCCTTCTGCTCGATCTTTAGGCGCCCGATCGCGTGAAACCCCAGAAACACATTGATGCGGCCGCGCAAGACCGTGGAGTCCGCTTCGATGAACAGGGCTCGCATCGGCTCGCATGCCACCACCAGAGTTCCGGGACGAAAAGGCTCATCATCTCCAGCACGACGGGGCCAATCAATGCGCAGGGGCTCAGTGCATCCGGCGACGTCCTCGCCCACAACCTCCGGCCAGGCAAGGCGCAGATTGGTGTGCATGCCAACACGCTTTCCGATGACCGGCTCGAGCACGTTTGGTGTCAGGTCACGCAGTGCCTTTGCGCTGCTTTGCTGCACCGGGCGGGTGCGGCCATATTGGGGCAAGGGAGAGCGATGGGAACGCATACACCAATGTGCCACGCCTGACAGAGCGATGAAACAGCCGATTACGGCTTGCTTCCCACCGCCAAATTCAGGCACCCAGCGATCATGATACAGCAAGCGAATCCAGGCGATCTGTTGGAATGGTATGACGCCAACGCGCGGGCGCTGCCCTGGCGCATGCCGCCAAGCCGGTCCAGGCTGGGGGAGCGTACGGAGCCTTATCGGGTGTGGCTGTCGGAGATCATGCTGCAGCAAACCACCGTGGCTGCGGTGAAGAGCTACTTTGAAGCTTTCACTGAAAGATGGCCCACGGTTCAGGACCTGGCCGCAGCATCGGAGGACGAAGTCCTGGCCGCATGGGCGGGGCTTGGTTATTACTCCCGCGCCCGAAACCTGCACAAATGCGCCAGAACCGTCGTTGACGAGTATGACGGCCAGTTTCCAGACACTGCCGTTGAGCTGGTGAAACTGCCCGGCATCGGCGCCTATACGTCAGCAGCCATCGCCAGCATCGCGTTTGGAGAACCGGTCCCGGTGGTGGACGGCAACATTGAGCGCGTGATCAGCCGGATCGCCCGTATTGAAACGCCGCTGCCAGCGGCAAAGGCCGAGATTGGAGCCATTCTGGCCCCCATGGTGCCCAAAGACCGCCCTGGCGACTTTGCCCAGGCCTTGATGGATCTCGGGGCCACCATCTGCACGCCCAAGCGCCCGGCCTGCACCATCTGTGTCTGGCGCGATGATTGCGAGGCCACTGCCACGGATGAACCGGAGCGCTTCCCCATAAAGGCTCCCAAGAAGCCCAAGTCCACGCGGCGAGGTGCGGCCTACATCATCAGGGACGGAGCCGGTTCCATCTGGCTTGAGAAGCGGACCGGACGCGGGCTTCTGGCCGGTATGGCGCAGGTGCCAACAACAGATTGGAACTCGCGACAGGATGGCATTGCCGACCCGTCCGGCAGCCCGATTGAAGCGCCTTACCGAAAGCGCGGCGTGGCCCGGCATACGTTCACACATTTTCATCTCGAGCTAGAGGTTTATGAAACCGTCATAGACCCATCCGATATAGCCTCTCCAACGGATGGGGGCTGGTGGTCGCCAATTGCAACTTTAAGCGATGAAGCGCTGCCCACCTTGATGGTGAAAGCCATCTCAGTGGCGATGCCAGACACGTTCAAGGGCGAGCGCGCCGGTGTGAAAGCACCGGTAAAGCGGAACGCCAAGACACGAAAGAAACCAGCATGAGTGACATTCGTCACATCGTTTACGACATCGGCCGGGTGCTGATTCACTACGATCCCGACCGGGCCTACGTGGATATCATCCCTGACTCTGAGAAACGCCGCTGGTTCCTGGACACGATCTGCACCAATGATTGGAACCTGGAGCAGGATCGCGGTCGGAGCTGGAAAGATGCCGAAGCACTTCTTGTAGCCGAGCACCCGGATTGGGAGCCGCACATCCGCGCCTTCCGCCAGAACTGGCACCTGATGGTTCATGACCGCATAGCGGCATCGGTCACCCTGTTTGAAGAGCTGATGGAAGCGGGTCACGACGTCACCCTGCTCACCAACTTCGCATCGGACACCTTCCGGCAGGCGCAGGAGATGTTTCCATTTCTGAAGCTGGGGCGCGGCGTCACGGTCTCTGGTGATGTGAAACTCGTCAAGCCGGACCGCGCGATCTACGAACTCCACACCTCAACTTTTGATCTGGACCCGGCAGCCACGCTCTTTGTCGACGACTCCCCCGCAAATGTGGAAGCAGCACGTGCTTATGGGTGGCGGGCCCACCAGTTCGACGGTGTCGATGGCTGGCGGGCCGCACTGAGGCAACACGGCGTCTACTGAACCGGCAGCGCGCCTTCGGCATAGCCTGCGAGAAACTCGGGGCTCGGCGGAATGATCTGCACGAGATCGATGAGAATGCCGTGGGGCCCTCTGTAGATGGCATGGCGCTGGCCGAAGGGCTCATCGACCAGCGGCTTGACCACCTCAAGACCGGCGCCACGGAGCCGCGCATCTTCGGCAGTGGCATCCTCAACCTCAAAATTGATGATCATGCCCTGCGTGATGTGCTGCCCTTCAACTGGCACCGTTGGATGATCATAGGCCAGCACCGCCAGGTTCACTTCAGGCTGCTGAGGGTTCTGCAGGTGTACATACCAGTCACTGTCGAAAGCCCGGCGGAAGCCGAAATGATCTTCGAAAAATGAGGTTGTTGCCGCGACATCATCGGTTTGGACGACGGGGTAGAATTGGGTGAGCTGCATTTCCTTCTCCTTTTACATACAGACAGTTTGTATGTAACAGAGATGATATTTACATGCAAGCTGTTTGTTTTTAGGAGCTGAGGGATGACCACATCCGCGAACCAATCCACTCAAGCGCCTCGGGCCAAAAGGGCCAGCGGCTCTCCTCGAACCCAGGCGGAACGGCGTGAAGCCACCAAGGGTCTGCTATTGGACGCAGCGCGGGAGCTGTTTTGCGAACGGGGATATGGGAGTACGGCCACCCCGGACATTGTGAAGGCGGCGGGCGTCACGCGGGGCGCGCTCTATCACCACTTCAGCGACAAGTCCGATCTGTTTTCTGCCGTTCTTCAAAGGGAAGCCGAGGCTATCGGTGAACTGATCGACCTGCGAACACGCGCGTTGGACGACCCTTTGGAGGCCATGCAGGTCGGCTCAGACGCCTATTTTGAAGCCATGGCGGTTCCCGGCCGCGCGCAACTCCTCTTGATCGAAGCACCCGCCGCCCTCGGCATGGCGCAGGCACGCGCCATCACCCAGCCAAATGGCACTGCAGAGCTGCGCGATGGCCTCAGCAGGGCCATGCCGGGAGCCGATGACAACCATCTCGACGCCTTGGCGGACATATTGGCCGCGGCCTTTGACGGGGCTGCCCTTGCGATTGCCCAAGGTGGCGATCCCACAATCTACGGGAACGCCATGATGGAAATCATGTTCAAATCCATGGAGCTCGAAGATGGAATTTGAAGACTGATGGCGCGCCTGAGTTTTGGCCATTGGGACACCAAGCCCGACCACCACTCTCATTGGGAGGATGCACAGGGTATTCTGACCGGTGTTGTGCTGGTGGCGCTCTCGCTGGCGATCTATCAGGAACTGGGCATGGTCACTGGCGGCGTAGCCGGTATGGCGCTGGTCGCCAGCTACGCAACGGGCCTGCCCGTCGGTGTTCTTTTCTTCTGCCTCAACCTGCCCTTCTACGCCCTGGCCATCATGCGCATGGGTTGGCCTTTCACTTTAAAAACCTTTGCCGGTGTCGCGGCCCTTTCGGTCCTGGTGGACATCTCTCCAAGGCTGATCTCATTTGAAATGATTGACCCCATCGCCGCCATGGTTCTGGCGGGTCTGCTCTTGGGTTTCGGCCTGTTGGCCCTCTTTCGCCACCGCGCCAGCCTGGGCGGCGTGGGCATATTGGCTCTTTATCTCCAAGACCGCTTTCACTGGCGCGCCGGCCTGACACAATTGGTCATCGACCTGTGCATCCTCGCGACGGCCGTCTTCGTGGTGGAGCCCTATCTGCTGGCGCTGTCGGTCGGAAGCGCCGTACTGCTCAACGGCTTCCTGGCCATCAACCACAGAGAAGATCGATACATCGCCCGGAGCTGAAAGCGGCGCGAAATCTGGCGCTGTGATTTTTTTTGAGTTTTTTTGCAGGCGTTGTCGATTGAGGCGCGGCTGGTTCGTCATGGGGGCAGAGGGGACAAAAAATCCCAACTGAAACTGAGATGACCAACCAACCAAGCAAAGGACAATCCAATGACCATTCTCTACACAGCCATCGCCATCGTCGCCGCCATCGCACTGATAGCGCTGCTTCTCCCCCGCAAAGTCGTCGTTGCACGCAGCACACATGTTGATATCACTCCCGCTGAACTCGTGGCTCGCGTGGCCTCAACCGATGGGTTCCAGACCTTCAACCCGTACTGCACCACAGACCCCAGCCTGAAGATCACGCCATTCGGCCCAGACGCCGGTGTTGGCTCTGGCTTCCGCTTCGAGGGCAAGGAAGGCAAGGGCACACAGACGGTCACGGCTCTCACCGAAAACAGCGTCACGCACCTCATTGATCTGGGTGCCAAGGGCAAGCCGGTTCAGACGATCAAGGCCGAGCCAAACGCCAACGGCGGATCGAAAGTGACCTGGACCGTCACGTCCGACATGGGCTTCAACCCCGTCTTCCGCATCTTCGGCCTGTTCATGGATAAGATGCTCGGCAAGACCTACGAGCTTGGACTGAAGAACATGCAGGCCATCGCTTGAGGAACCAAAGAGGCGGGCTGAGGCCTGCCTTTCTCGTTTGGGATGATCAATCTCGCAAAGCGATATTGAGCTTCAACCTACTGGTGGCGCCTATTGTTCGTATGCGCTGAGATCTTCCGGAGCATGAAGGAGCGTGCCTTTATACCAAGTCCGGTTTTAAGCTCCAGTTCGCAACGCTTGCCGAGATCTGGGCTGTGCGGACGAAACTGCGGTCCGTCACAACCTATGCTAATCTCGCCGGATGCAACTTCGCCTTGGCAGAAACGAAGATGACGTCAGCGCGGCGGCTCAGATTGATGCGAGCGTGTCCGGCACGCATGCCAGAGCTTCCTACCTCAGAAAAATTTCCGAGCGCGGCGGTCTGACGCTTGCCGTCGACCGGAACCGGATCGTCGGATTTTGCTGCCTTGATGACAACTACTTCTTCGAAAGAGCTTTCATTTCTTTGCTGATTGTGGACGCAAAGTTCCGGCGGCGCGGCATCGGGCGAACCCTGCTTGAGGCCGCAGCTCTGCATAAGCCTGAGATCTGGACTTCGACCAATCGTTCAAACTCTGAGATGCGCAGCCTACTGGACAGTTCAGGCTGGAAATTCTGCGTAGAGATCGACGGTCTAGACGATGATGATCCAGAGATGATCTTCAAGAAGCTCCAGCGAACTCAGTAGGTTTGGGCTCAAAACACGCAGCGGCTGAAGTTCAGAAGCTGCGGGTAAACCGCAGCTCGCTCTCGGAAGGCACAGCCCGTGCCAAACAATTGGATTGTATGGATTCAGCGAAGGCTTTTTCTAGCCCGCGCTGCCAGAGTGCTCAGCAAGGCCTTCCCGGATGATATCCCGCAGGGCGTCGATGGGTTTCAGCGCATCGCCATCGGCATAGTGCCAGAAGGTCCAGCCATTGCACGCGTCGAAGCCCTGCACATGGGCTCCCATGCGGTGGATGGAGCCGGTGGTCTTGCCACCATCCACATCCACGGAACCGTCAGCCCGGACCACGGCTTGCCAACGGCGCTTGCTGTCAGAAAGAACCGTGCCGACTTCCAGCAGGCCATTCTCGATCAGAGCTCCAAACGGCACACGCGGCGCGGCTTTCTTGCCGGTGGAGACCTTCAGCGCAACACCCTCGCCGGCGGTGATATCGTCAATCCGCGCCTTAGCCACATCGATATAACTTTGTTCGCGCTCAATCCCGATGAAGTGCCGACCAAGCTTCTTGGCCACGGCACCCGTGGTGCCTGATCCGAAGAAAGGATCAAGCACCACGTCACCAGGGTTCGACGCCGCCATCAGAATGCGGTGCAGAAGGGCTTCAGGCTTCTGCGTGGGGTGCGCCTTGCGCCCCGCCTCATCCTTGATGCGCTCATGACCGGTGCAAATAGGGAAAATCCAGTCCGACCGCATCTGGAGGTCGTCATTCGCCATTTTCAGGGCTTCGTAGTTAAACGTGTAGCCCTTCCCCGTCTGGTTTCTGGAGGCCCAGATGAGGGTTTCGTGGGCGTTGGCGAAACGGCGCCCGCGAAAGTTCGGCATCGGATTGGTCTTGCGCCAAACGATGTCATTGAGGATCCACCAACCCTGATCCTGCAGGGTGGAGCCGACCCGGAAGATGTTATGGTAGGAACCGATCACGAAGATCGTGCCCGTTGGCTTCAGCACGCGCTTGGCGGCCATGAGCCATGCTTTGGTGAAAGCGTCATAGACTTCAAAACTGTCGAACTGGTCCCAGGCGTCATCCACCGCGTCGACTTGGCTCTGGTCGGGGCGATTGAGCTCACCCTGCAACTGCAGATTGTAGGGCGGATCCGCGAAAATCATGTCGACAGAGCCCTCAGGCAGCGAAGCCATGTGTGCAACGCAGTCGCCCTTCAGGATCACATCAAGCGGCAAATCCTGCTTGGGCAGCGGCGTTTGAAGGGAGGGCGCAGCACCCACTTCTTGTAGCTGGGATGAAATTGCATTCTTGCGTTTGGCTGCCGTTCTGGCGGACATGGCGGAACTCGTGACTGATACCGAACTTTTCGCCGCCATGGTTACCCATCGCAGTTAAGCCTGCGTTCAGAAGCGTGGTTAACGTTTGCCGTGGAAACAGGGTGAACAAGCTGTTACGCCCACCGCGACCCCTCACCCGATACGGATATCCTCATGCCTTCCATCGACCTCATCATCTTTGACTGCGACGGTGTATTGGTGGATTCCGAGATGATCGCTGCCAGGGTGGAGGCGGAGGCATTCACTGACTGGGGTTACGAGCTGGACTGGCGGGAGTTCGCTGCTCGGTTTGCCGGCATGACCACCGCGGACATCATGCAAAGCGTCGCTGATGAGATGGACCGGCCCGTCGAGGCCGGCATGTATGATGACATTCAGATGGAAATTGACGAGAAACTGGCCAACGAGCTTCAGATCATTGAAGGGGCCGACGCAGTCCTCGACCGTCTCGATGCGCCACGTTGCATATGCTCCAACTCGTCAGACGAGCGCCTGACAATGGAGCTGCGCAAGGTCGGTCTTCTCGACCGTTTCAAGCCCTACATCTTTTCCGCCAAGTCAGTTGGTAGCAAGCAGCCGAAACCTTCGCCTTCAGTGTTCCGGCACGCTTTGTCGGAATTTGGCATTGAAGGCCGTCATGCAGTCGTGATCGAAGACAGTCGCCACGGAATCGAAGGTGCGCGGGCTGCCGGTTGCCGGGTTGTGGGCTTCACCGGTGCCAGCCACACCTATGCCGGCCATGCGGAGCAGTTGATGGACGCAGGGGCCGAAACGGTCATCGCCAAAATGTCTGACCTGCCAGCGACGCTTGAAGCCATGACGAGCTGGGATGGCGATCTTTAGCTACGCGCCAAGAGTGACTTAGGTCGTTGGCCCTGAGTCAAAGCCCACCAGAATTTTGTAGTTCCGACGGGTCGGCGCGGGGACGCGGACATCCTGAACGAATTGAAACCGAGTTGTGCCGCTCGACTGCGCTATGTTGGCAGGTTCCTTGTAGAGTTCCGAAAACAGCACCCCTTCGCTCGATTGCACCGCAATGCGGATCGGCAGGTTTGATGTGCCCGGCTCACCGGTCGGCCCAGTGATGACCCGGCCACGCGCGCCGACACTCAGCACGATCTGGCTGCCTTCGACACGGCAGGAGCGAACCGCTTCAAGCATGGTGGCCTGGAAACGAAGTTTCTCGGGATCGCCTCGCTTACCGGAGCCGAAATCTTCGTAATAGGGCTCGAGCAGTTCGAGCTGGGGGCAATAATCCTGCAGCGGCGCGCGCGGGGCGGATGCCACGGCAACCTGACCGTCGGTGCTGTTTTGCAGAGAACCATCATTCGCAATGTTCTCAAGCGCCCGTCCGCCGGACGACTGGCAGGCCGCCAGACCCAATGCCGCCGCCACGCACGCACCGGCCAGAAATGCAGATCGAAGATTGGATTTGTACGCCATACCACTCACCAAATGCAGGCCCGATGGAACATCAAGCCACGCCAACAAGGCTGATTTATTGGCGCAATATGGCGAAAAGAGCAAACTGGTGTTAGAGGCGAAAAAATAGTGCTTGAATGCACCACAACCCGCTTTTGCGATGCTGCGCCGGATCAAACTGCCTTGAAATATGTATCGACCCGGGGCCAGGCCCCTGACTTGAGCTTCTGCGACGTATTGTTGACCGGGCTGGCCCGCGATGGCGGCCTTTATGTCCCGGACACATGGCCGCATCTGAGCAATGAAACCATACGCAGTTTCCGCGGCATGCCCTACTCGCAAGTCGCCAAAACCGTGCTTTGGCCCTTTGTGGAAGGCGAGGTTGAGCGGGCGGCCTTCGAGGCCATGGTCGACGAGGCATATGGGACGTTTCGACACCCGGCGGTTTGCCCTCTGGTACAGGTCGGCGAGCGAGATTTCATCCTGGAGCTGTTCCACGGACCAACGCTCGCGTTCAAGGACGTTGCCATGCAACTGCTGGCCCGCCTGATGGACCATGTTTTGGGTCAGCGTGATGCCAGAGCGACGGTGGTTGGGGCCACGTCAGGTGACACTGGCGGCGCGGCCATTGACGCATTCAAGGGCCGTGACCGGGCTGACATGTTCATCCTGTTCCCCCATGGCCGCGTGTCGGAAGTGCAGCGGCGCCAGATGACAACCGTGCTCGACAGCGGCGTCCACGCCGTCGCGATTGAAGGCAATTTTGACGATTGTCAGGACCTGGTGAAAGCCATGTTCAATGACCATCGTTTCCGCGATGGTGTGGGGCTGTCGGGCGTGAACTCCATCAACTGGGCGCGGATCATGGCCCAGATCGTCTACTACTTCACGGCAGCGGCCAACCTTGGCGCGCCGGATAGGCCGGTGTCCTTCTCCGTGCCGACGGGAAATTTTGGTGATATTTTTGCGGGCTACGTTGCCAAACGCATGGGGCTGAACGCCTCTATCCAGGCGCTCACCGTAGCCACCAACCGCAATGACATCCTGGCACGCTGCCTGGCCACAGGGCGGTATGAAAAGCTGGGGGTCGAAACCTCCCACTCCCCTTCGATGGACATTGAGGTGTCGTCGAACTTCGAGCGCCTTCTCTATTTCGCCCATGAGCGCGACAGCGCGAAAGTGTGTGACCTTATGGATCGCCTCAAACAATCCGGGGCGTTTGATATCGATCCGGGACCCCTGGCCGCCATCCGATCTGAGTTTGCCGCCGGTGCCTGTTCGGAAGACGAGACACTTGCCGTTCTCAGGCGCGTGTTTGAAGACGCGGGCTATATGCTCGATCCCCACACCGCCGTCGGACTGAAAGTCGCCGAGGAGGCTGAAGCCGCACAAACGCTTCGCGTTACGCTGGGCACGGCTCACCCGGCCAAGTTCCCCGATTCAGTCGAGCAGGCCATTGGCGAGCGCCCGGCCCTGCCCCACTGGCAGGGTGACTTGATGCAGCGCGAAGAGCGGTTCGACGTTCTGCCAAACGACCTGGACGCGCTGCAGTCCTTCATCCGCGCCCGGTCCAGGGCTGCAACTTCAGCTTGATGGACGCACCCCGCCCGTTCGTGCCAAGGTTTAGTCATGTCAGTTGAAGTTACAGTTCTGCCCAATGGGGTTTCCGTCGTCACGCAATCTATGCAGCACCTCGAGAGCGCCGCCCTTTCGGTCTGGGTAAAGGCCGGCTCCCGTAATGAAAGTGACCACGAGCACGGAGTGGCGCATTTTCTCGAGCACATGGCCTTCAAGGGCACGGAGCGGCGAACCGCAGGCGGCATTGCCGACGAGATTGAGAGCGTGGGTGGAGATCTCAACGCGGGAACCTCCATCGAAACCACATCTTACTATGCGCGGGTGCTGCGCGATGATGTTGAGCTTGGCCTCGATATTCTGGCCGACATTCTGCTCAACTCGAAGTTCGATGCTGAAGAAGTCACACGCGAGCAGCACGTCATCCTGCAGGAAATCGGAGCCAGCAACGACAATCCGGACGATGTGGTGTTTGAGAACTTCATGGAGACGGCTTTTGATGGGCAACCTATCGGGCGGCCTATCCTGGGAACTGCCAAAACCGTTTCCGGCTTCAGTCGTGATGAGATGCTGAGCTATCTCGATCAGCATTATCGAGGCCCGCAAATGGTGGTCGCCTGCGCTGGTGCCGTGGACCATTCCGCCTTTGTGGAGATGGTGAAGGCCCGTTTTTCCGACGTCACGGCCGAGGTGGACGAGCCACCCCTGCCGGCAGACTATGTCGGCGGCGAAAGCGTTGTCATCAAGGACACCCAAGAGGCCCATGTGCTGCTTGGCTTCCCCGGCAGAGCCTACCATGTGCGGGACTATTATGCGTCGCAGCTTCTGGCGCAGATCATGGGTGGTGGGATGTCATCTCGCCTGTTCCAGGAGATCCGCGAGAAGCATGGGCTCTGCTATTCGATCTATGCGTTCCACTGGAGCTTCTCGGATACCGGCGTTTTCGGCGTTCACGCCGCTACCGGCCCTGAAGACATTCCCGAGCTCATGGAACTGATCGTGCGAGAACTGCGCCGGGCAGCAGAGGATATCAATCAGCACGAAATCGACCGGGCGCGCGCTCAGGTGCGTGCGAGCCTGATGATGAGCATGGAAAGCCCGGCATCCCGCGCCGGACAGATTGCCCGCCAGGTGCTTCTGTTTGGTCGCATCGTGACCAATGACGAACTCATGGCTCGCCTCGACGCATTGACACCGGAACGGCTACGCGATCTGGCGCACCGGACGTTCCGGTCTCCTCAATTGACACTTGCAGCGTTTGGGCCGGTTCAGGCCATGCCGTCCCGCGGCGACATTATCGACGCGCTGACGACGGATGCAGGCTCGCTGGAAGCGGCTCAGTAAACGGAGCAAGAATGAGCGTCGCCATGGGCAGCTTGGGCAACTGGGTTTGGGACAGACTTCTCGACAACCTCGCCCGACCACGCACAGCGACCCTTGAAAGCACTGGCCTCGTTCTGCAACCACCCCGGCACATGGATCACGCGGCGTGGGCAAGCCTGCGGGCGAGCAGCAGAAATTTCCTGCAGCCCTACGAGCCGCTCTGGCCCGAGGATGACCTGCTGCCGGCAGCCTGGTACCGGCGCCTCGCGCGATACAGGCGCGACTCGGCGCTGAAGCTGGGTCACGTCTGGCTGATCTGGCGCAAGGACGGCACCGACAAAGTGCTTGTTGGCGGGATATCCCTGACAGGCCTGCGCCATGGCGTGATGCAGGCGGCCACGATTGGATATTGGATTGGTGCGCCCTTTGTCCGCCAGGGCATCGCCTCCGAAGCGGTCAGGCTGGTCATCAACCACGCTTCGAGGGACCTTGGTCTGGGTCGGGTGGAGGCCGCAACGCTGCCGGACAACGAACCCTCAATCCGCCTTCTGCGGAAACTTGGGTTCGAGGAGGAAGGGCGCGCCAAAAACTATCTGCGCATCAATGGCGTGTGGAAAGATCATACGCTCTTCGCCCTGACTCAACGCGAAAATATGTGCGCTGCATCCCGCAATGCTGCCGCAAAGGGTCCGCAGAGCTTTGTGGCGACAGCGGTCGCATCGGCGCGCCAGCGATGAAGACCCAACTCTGACCCCAACTCTGACCCCAACTCTGACTTAGCGTCACCTTGGCGGAACCTGTTCAAGCGGTTAGGACTAATCAGCCGGCGCGTGCCGGAAATATCAAATGAGCCTGAATGTTGTTTGAGTATGGGCTGAAGATGGTCGGCAAAGCGGTGATCGGGGGATGTGTGAGCCAAGCGCACTTTCAGCATGTGCCGACCGGCAGGACAGCGCACGGCCCTGCTCATTGGCTGTTGAGATGGACGCTTCTCATTGCTCTGACGCTTGCTGCGATCGCCCTCACGTCACCCAGATTGGCCCACGCTCTTGAACCGGTTTCTCTGACGGTTGATCAAAGTGCTGTCGCCATCGGCCCGGTGGTCGAGCGATATGAAACCGAAGGCGCCGTATCTGTATCCACCGCGCCGGACGCCAATGGCGTGGTCAGACGCATTCAAGTGCGCTCCACAAAGGAAGACACTGAAGGCGAGACTGAAACCCGGCATTGGGCGGCCTTTGCGCTCTCCAACCTGACCGATGAGCAGTTCGACCGGCTGATCGTCACACCGCATTATCGGCAGCCGGGCTCCGGCATCATATGGCCGGACCTTGGGGCGGATCGCATCGTCGAGATCACACCATCGGAAGGTTTCAGCCTCACCCGCGTTCCAAGTCCGGAAGCGGATGTTTTTCTGGTCACCCTGGATCCAGGCTCCACCATCACATTTGTCGCCGAGTTGAACACGGCCAATCTGCCATCGCTGACGGTCTGGGAGCCGGACGCCTATGAGGCAACGGTCAACTCCTACACGCTGTATAACGGGATCGTTCTGGGGATTGCGGGGCTGCTGGCCGTCTTCCTGACCATCTTGTTTGTGGTTAAGGGCTCGGCCATGTTCCCCGCCACGGCGGCGCTGGCGTGGGCCGTGCTGATCTATGTGGCCGTGGATTTCGGCTTTGTCAGCCGGATTACGGGACTGATTGGCGACGAGTTGCGCATCTGGCGCGCGGGCTCCGAAATTCTTCTGTCGGCGGGCATGGTGATTTTCATCTTCGCCTATTTGAACCTCAACCGGTGGCACATCCGCTTCGCCTATTTCGCGACGGGGTGGGTGGCGGCGCTGGCAGCGCTCGCGGCAGTGGCGCTGTTCGAGCCTGAGATCGCCGCTGGCATTGCGCGCCTCTCCTTCGCAGCCACCCTTCTGGCAGGCACGGGTCTGATCGCCTACTTCGTCTTTCAGCGCTATGATCGTGCTATCATGCTGGTGCCTGCCTGGGCCCTGGCGCTCTTCTGGTTGACGGGCGGTTTCCTGACAGCCTCAGGCCGCATCGACAACGACATCATCCAGCCGGCCTTGGCAGGCGGCATGGTACTGATCGTCATGCTTCTGGGTTTCATTGTGATGCAGCACGCCTTTGTTGGCGGGTCGGTGTTCCACGGCTTTATGAGTAATCTCGAGCAGCAGGCACTGGCCCTCATGGGGGCCGGAGACAGCGTCTGGGATTGGGATGTCGGCAGGGACCGGATATTCACCGGCCCCGACGTGGCGCAAAGGCTGAACCTGCCCAATGGCAAACTGCAGGGGCCACCACTGAAATGGATGGAGTTGCTGCACCCTGACGACAGAGACCGTTTTCGCACCACGCTCGACACGGTGCTCGAACATCGGCGCGGGCGTATCAGTCAGGATTTCCAGCTGCAGACGGATGACGGCCACTATCGTACCTTCGCGTTGCGCGCCCGCCCGGTGATCGGCGAAGACGGCGAAGTGATCCGCTGCTGCGGAACTCTGCTGGATGTCACGGACGAACGCAGCGCATATGAGCGCCTGTTGCACGATGCCGTCCATGACAATCTGACCGGTCTGCCAAACCGCAAGCTCTTTCTCGACCGGCTCACCAGCGTTCTGCGCCTGGCCGGCGCCGGGACGCCCCTCGCGCCTTCCCTGGGTCCAAAGTCCAGCAAGGAAGGGCTCCGGCCGACCGTCCTGGTGGTGGATCTCGACCAGTTCAAGCGCGTCAATGACAGTTTCGGAATGGCGGGAGGTGACACGATCCTTCTCACCCTGTCCCGCCGCATTGGCCGCTGCCTGAGCGAACAGGACACGCTGGCTCGGCTGGCGGGAGACCAGTTCGGCATCATCCTCGTATCGACGTCAGAGCCCAACGCGATCGCCCAGTTTGCCGATGAATTAAAGCGCGCCATCCGTGCACCGGTGAACTATGCCGACGAGGAAGTCTTCATCACCGCGTCAGTGGGTCTCGTCAGCCAGTCCGCAAGAACCGAAACGGCTGAGGATCTGATCAAGAATGCCGAACTGGCGGTCTATCAGGCCAAGCGCCTCGGCGGTGATCGCATTGAACCGTTCCGCCCCGCCTTCCGGGTTGTAGGCACCAACTCCCTTCAGATCGAGTCTGACCTGCGCCGGGCGCTGGAGCGCCAGCAGATCGAAATGGTGTTCCAGCCCATTGTCAGCCTGTCGGACCAGTCCATCGCGGGCTTTGAGGCCCTGATGCGGTGGACGCATCCAAGACTGGGCAATGTGTCTCCCGATGAGTTCATTCCGCTGGCGGAACGCACCGGGCTCATCGTCCCGCTGGGCCTTTACGCACTGGAAGTTGCCGCCCGCGAACTGGCGAAACTGCAAAGCGCGGGGCGGCCAGACCTCTTCATGTCGGTCAACATCTCATCGCGGCAGATCCTGCGCCAGAACATCATCTCCGACGTTGCAGCCGTCATGAAGCGCCACGCCCTGACTCCACAGACCCTGAAGCTGGAACTCACGGAAAGTCTGGTCATGAGCAATCCTGAGTTTGCCCGCGACGTGCTGCACAAGCTCAAGGCGCTGGGCGCAGGCCTGTCCATGGATGATTTTGGTACAGGTTACTCGTCCCTCGCCTATCTCACGCGCTTCCCCTTCGACACGATCAAAATCGACAAGGCGTTCTTGCGAGGGTCAGGCGAAGTCGCTGGCGCACCGGTGATCCTGCGCTCCATCGTGACTCTCGCGCATGATCTGGACATGTCGGTGGTTGCGGAAGGCGCAGAGTTCGAAGGCGACCTTCTGGAACTGACGCAGCTGCAATGTGAATACGCCCAGGGCTTTCTGTTCGGAAAACCGATGACCGCTGAAGAAGCGGCGGCAGTGCTGTCACAGCAGGCTACCGCCGCCCAATAGGGAAATGACCGAGCGGATTGGAGTGGTGCGCCAAACCCCCAAAGCAGAGCCTTAAGCTTGCAACTGCTCGATAATGGTGGCGGCACCCGTCACATCCACCTCGCCTGGGTTTTCTTCTTCGTTCAGCGTCACAACTTTGCCGTCGCGAACGATCATGGAAAAGCGCTTCGAGCGCATGCCCAGACCACGGGACACGAGATCAAGCTCAAGCCCGATCTTGGATACAAACTCGGCGCTGCCATCGGCGAGGAAGTGAATGCGATCCGAGCCGGACGCATGGTCCCTCCACGCGCCCATGACGAAGACGTCATTGACGGCGACGACCGCAACTTCATCGGCTCCAGACTCCTTGAGCGTATCAAAATGCTCGACATAACCCGGAAGATGATTGGCGTCGCATGTTGGAGTGAAAGCTCCGGGCACCCCGAACAGCACGAGGGTCTTCCCTTTTGTCAAAGAACTGAGGGAAACTTCTCCCGGACCATCATTCGTGGGCGTCGGAAAAGCGTGCTCGGGCAGTGTGTTGCCTACGGAAATGGTCATTGTAGCTGGCCTGCTGACTGAATTGGGTAAAGGGCTCGGGGTGCTGCTGCGCACCGCCGAGAAGGGAGCTAGCGCAGAGACACCACACCTTCAACAGATCGAGTTCCAGAATCGCCTTGCGCCACCAGCGTGAAGACAGCGTCGCGCCCGGCCAACTCCTCCGCCGTCAGCGGTGTCGTGACCTCAAAACGCGCGACGGTCTGAGTGCCGATCTGCCGGAATGACGCTGCACGGGGGAAGAATTCTTCACCATCCGGCAGCCGTGCATAGACTGCCAGGTCGTCCTTCAACTCTTTGGCCACATCCAGCTCCACGCGCAGCGTGACACCATGTTCGGTGTCATCAGCAAGTTGGGCACTGACCACTTTCAGTTCGTCAGAGAATGGAAGAGGCAAAGCATCAAACACATCATCAAGCGCAAACTGGGTTCGAGGCATCAGGGCGTCGGGCACATCGGCCTTGAGTGTCGCGATGAAAGGGATGCAGATCTCGGCACAGACCCCAACGATCATGTCGAGTTCCAGCTCCCTAGAGGCTGGTGCTGGCAACACCATGGCCAAGGAAGCTGTCTTCTCATAGCCAAGCGCTTCGCCATACTGATCCTGAAAACGCTGGGGTGGGGGCAGGAGCACTGAAACGAGCTCGCCTTGTGCCTTGATGATGGGCGGAATCCCACCATCCCCGGGCACGTGCCAATAGGTTTTGAACCCTTCCGCAAGTTCCAGATTGATCGCTGCGCGCACCGTTCCATCGGAGCGCTCGGGGCCGACAATCAGCGTGGCGCTGGCGTGTTCAATGTGCGCACTGGTCGAGGCACCCTCGGCGAAACTCTCATCAAATGAGAAAAGTGCTGCAGCGAACGCCAGACACAGGGCGCTCAAATGGTGTTTTTTCATGCAAACAGACTGCAGCGAGGCACCATCGCGGGAAACCCAAAACTGCGCACGCCAGGTCATAAACCTGTGATTCCCTTGCTACTTCAGCCTTATGCCGACAGGTAAGCGGCGTGCGTCATGTGTTTCAGGAGGCAATCGAGCGGAAGTTCAACCGGGACGGTGCTTGCCAGCTTATACTGGCTGCGCAACACTTTCTCCATGAGCATTGGAAACCTCCAGTCTGACAGCGAGTATCAGGGCCGCTTTTTGGTGGCGATGCCCGGCATGCCGGATCCGCGTTTCCAGCACACTCTCATCTATATTTGCTCTCATAGTTCGCAGGGAGCCATGGGTCTGGTGGCCAACCAGCGGCACGACGATTTCGCCTTCCACGAGCTCCTCAGAGAGCTTTCTCTGACCGGTGAGGAAGGTGGCACTGCAAGCCACCTTGTCAGCAACAATCGTGATGGCCCCATCACCGTTTTCAGTGGTGGGCCAGTTGAGCAGCACCGCGGTTTCGTTCTTCACTCCAACGATTTCTTCGTATCCACAACGGTGCCTGTCAGCGGTGGCGTGGCGCTTACGACAACGCTCGACGTTCTGCGGCAGATCGCGCGCGGCACAGGCCCGTCTCGGGCTCTGATCGCCATGGGCTATTCCGGCTGGGGCGCAGGCCAGCTGGAAGAAGAGATTGCCGACAATGGCTGGCTGGTTTGTCCCGCAGACCCCGATGTTCTTTTCTCGGCCGCACCGGAAGACCGCTATCGGCTGGCATTGTCTGCCATCGGGGTCGACGCGACCCTGCTATCGGCTCAAATCGGCCACGCCTGAACACCAACCCGACGCTGGATACCAGCATTGTAACGGCGTAACTCAATCCAGCTTGTAGGGAGCCATGCCCATGCGCGCCAACTCGTCTGCGCGCTCGTTTTCCGGGTGTCCGGCGTGACCCTTCACCCAGCGCCACTCGATAGTGTGGCGCTGGGTTGCCTCATCGAGCGCCCTCCACAGGTCATCGTTTTTCACCGGCTTCTTGGCTGAGGTGCGCCAACCATTGCGCTTCCAGCCTTCAATCCAGCCGGTGATGCCGCCTTTCACATAGGTGCTATCGGTCCATAGAGTGACGTCGCTGGGCCGCTTCAACGCGTTGAGCGCTTCGATGGCAGCCGTAAGCTCCATCCGATTGTTGGTGGTGAGGACCTCACCCCCGCTCATCTCTTTTTCGTGCTCGCCAGAGCGCAGAACGGCGCCCCAACCGCCTGGGCCGGGATTGCCGGAACAGGCGCCATCGGTCCAAATCTGAATACTCACAGATCAAGCCCATAGGCGGACGGATCATCTATTGCGCTGTGGAAGCGCAGCTTGACCACATATTCTCGCGGATCCTTGGGTACAACCAGCGCACCCGGCGGAACGTTGAGCCAGTCATTGAGGCGCGTCACCAAAAACCGCATGGCGGCGCCCTGCGCCAGCAATGGTAGCGCGGTAATCTCAACCGACTCTAAAGGGCGCACCGACTGGTAGCCTTCAAAAAGGGCCCGCGCCTTCGTTACATTAAACATATGGTCTGTCTCGAAACACCATGCGTTCAGACAGATCGCGAGGTCATAGGCCAGCAGGTCCGTGCAGGCGAAGTAGAAGTCGATCAGACCAGCCAGTTCATCGCCCAGAAAGAACACATTGTCCGGAAACAGGTCAGCATGAATCGTGCCGCGCGGCAGGTCGTTGGGCCACTGCGCCTCCAGAATATTGAGGCTTTCAGTCATCTCTTGCGCCAGGCCGGGCACGACGCTGTCGGCCCGGGAGGAGGAGGCATCTGAAAGGGCTCGCCAGTCGGCAACCGCGAGACCGTTGGGACGCTCCAGTGAAAAATCTGTCGTCGCGCGATGCAGCTTGGCGAGGGCAATGCCCACTTCACGGCAGTGCAGAGCCTTTGCGCGGCGCGGCCACATGCCTTCAAGAAACGTGACTATGGCTGCAGGTCGTCCGGCCAGGTGCCCGAGCGCTTCCCCAGACGCTCTCTTCAGCGGCCTCGGCGCCGTGACATCCGTCTCCGCAAGATGCTCCATCAGACCGATGAAGAACGGCAGGTCTGCCGCATTCACACGGTTTTCATAGAGGGTCAGAATGTAGCTGCCGGATGCGGTGTGCAGCAGGAAATTGGAGTTCTCAACGCCCTCGGCTATGCCCTTATAGGACAGCAACTCTCCAACCTCATACTCGGCGAGGAACGCGCGCAGTTCGTCTTCGGCAATGTCGGTGTAAACGGCCACTTTGACGTCTAGTCGGCGAGCGCGGCGCGGGTTTGCGGACGCGGAGCCACGTCCCCGTTCACAAACGCCATATCTTCAGTGGTCAGCGGCGTGTCGCGGATCGAGCGCATCACGGGGAACAGCTCATTCTCCTGAGCAAACATGGCGATATCAATGGTGACGTCAAAGCGCTCGCGGAAACTGGCGATCAACTCATCCACCAGCAGTTCCGGGGCAGACGCGCCTGCCGAAATTCCAATGCGCTTTGCGCCTGCCACAGCGTCCCAATCGACCTGACTGTGGTCGGCCACCAGAGCGGCGTCAGACGCGCCCTCCCGCTTGGCCACCTCCACCAGACGTTTTGAGTTGGACGAGTTGGTAGCGCCGACAACGTAGAACATATCACAGCCCGGAGCCGCGAGCTTCACAGCTTCCTGGCGGTTGGTGGTGGCGTAGCAGATGCTCTCTCCCGCAGGCGCTTCCATCTCTGGAAAGGTTTCTTCGAGGGCCCGCACAACGTCTGCCGTGTCATCAACCGACAAGGTGGTTTGGGTCACATAACCCAGCCCAAGGCCATCCGGCACTTGTAACGTGCGCGCATCTTCTGGCGTCTCGATAAGAGTCATCGTGCCTTCGGGCACCTGGCCCATGGTGCCCACCACTTCCGGGTGGCCGGCATGGCCCACAAGGACCACATGCCTGCCATTGCGGATGTGGCGCAGGGCCTGTTTGTGGACTTTGGAAACCAGCGGACAGGTGGCGTCGAGGTAAAGCAGATTCCGCTTCTCGGCATTGGCCGGAACCGACTTTGGAACCCCATGGGCTGAGAAAATCACCGGCTGGTCGGTCTCGGGGATTTCATCGAGTTCTTTGACAAAGATCGCGCCCTTCGCCTTGAGACCGCCGACGACATATTTGTTGTGCACGATCTCATGGCGCACATAGACCGGTGCACCATACTTCTTGAGCGCCAGAACGACGATCTGGATGGCGCGATCCACACCTGCGCAGAAGCCGCGCGGTTCGCAAAGCGCGAGCGTCAGTGGTGGCTTGACCGCCCCGTTCTCAGCCATCGCGTCGCTCCTTCAGCCGTTTGCGCACGAACGCTATATAGACGCCAACCAGCGCCAGCGCGAGGCCATACCAGGTGATCACATATTGCAGGTGATTGTTTGAGAAGCTGATGCGGGTGGTGCCAGCGCGCGGCCAGCCGCTTTCAGGGGTGGCGGCTTCTCCAGCATCAACGAAGAACATCAGCAATGGCCCTTCCTTCAGCTCAAGCACTGACGCCATTTGCGGCAAAGAGCGCCAGAAGAACTGGTTCTTCTCAAGGTCATTGTCCGGCAGAATAGAAGATGGTTTTTCTGAAGGCGCATTCCGGCTCAGACCTTCCAGCGTCAGGCGTTCTTCAGGAGCGGGTTCGCGCAGCGAGATATCCTTCAGCGTGTCGGGCACGAAACCGCGATTGACGATGATCACCCGGCCATCAGTTAACTCGAAGGGCGCATAGACGTTCCAGCCGGAGAGCCCGTCCAGCGTGTTGAGATAGTGGGCTTCTCCAGACAGGAAGCGGCCTTCCAACTGCACGGGATAATAGTCCACATCACCCGTCTGGGCGAAGCGTCGCTCAATGTCGGCCAAGGCAACCGGCTGACCCTCCACGCGGGCATTGGTTTCGGCAATCAGGTTCTGCTTCCACTCGAGACGCATGACCTGCCACGTGCCCAAAGCGATCAAGACTGCGAGGACGAGCAATGCAGCAATGGTCGCAATAACCAGTGATCCCGATCTGGTCCGGCTGCTCATGTGTCCAGGTCGCCCTCATGGGCGTCGTTCTGATATTGCAAAACGATCAGCAGACTTTTCGTGACCCGCAGGGTCCACAGGCCGAACACCGTAAGAAGTGGAGGCCAGAGTAGGAAATGCACCCACATGGGAACACCCAGGGCGAATTCGGCATAGATAGCAGCGCCCACCACAACGAAGCCGACGATGAGCATCACGAATACGGTGGGGCCATCGCCCACATCCTCAAAACTGTAGTCGAGGCCACATTCCGTACAGCTGGCCGCTGGCTTGAGCAGCCCATCATAGAGATGCCCAATGCCGCACCGCGGGCACCGAGCTGAAAGCGCTGTCCTGAACGGTGGCGGCGTCTGCGTCGGGGAGAGGTTTGGCATTTCGGAGGCTCCAAACAAAAAGGGCGGCGAACCCATGCCCGCCGCCCGCACAAAAGCTTCAGTTGCGCATCAATGGTGGAACTCAGCGCCCCAGGATGCCCAGATGTAAACGGCGAAGAACAGGAACAGCCAGACCACATCCACGAAATGCCAGTACCAGGCAGCCGCCTCAAACCCGAAGTGCTGTTTGGAGTCGTAGGATTCTCGCAGCGCGCGGATGAGGCAGACAAACAGGAAGACGGCACCTACAAACACATGGAAACCGTGGAAGCCTGTGGCCATGTAGAACGTCGCGCCATAGAGGCTGCCCGAGAACGGGAACGGAGCCACCGCATATTCGTAAGCCTGCACGCCGGAGAAGAGGACGCCCAAGGCAATCGTGATGGCCAGAAGGCTCTTCAGGGTCTTCTTGTCATCATGGATGAGCGCATGGTGTGCCCATGTCAGCGTGGTGCCTGACAGCAGAAGAATGATGGTGTTGAAGAGCGGCAGATGCAGAGGGTCAAGCACCTCTAGGCCTTTGGGTGGCCACTCGCCGCCTGTGTACTCAAGACGTGAGATTTGCTGCGCTTCGTCCGCGAACAGTGAAGCGTCGAAAAACGCCCAGAACCACGCGACGAAGAACATCACTTCCGACGCGATGAACATGATCATGCCGTAGCGCAGATGCAGTTGCACAACCGGTGTGTGGTCGCCGGCTTTGGCTTCCTTGATCGTGTCAGCCCACCATCCGTACATGACGTATAGAACGATGCTCAGACCGATCAGGAACGGCCAAGGGCCCGACATGCCCATGAAGTCCTGGCCGTTGAGCGAGCGCATCCAGACGACACCACCAATCGCCATCACCAAAGCGCCAACAGAGGCGATCAGAGGCCACGGGCTCGGATCGATGATGTGATAATCGTGGTTCTTGGTGCCCGCCATGATGGCCTCCATTCGTCGCCAGCCGCAACTGGCGTTCAGCGATCCAACCTACAGTCCGGTGGCCGCGCCTTCGTTTTCCAGCTCAGCCTTTGCCACCTGATCCCCCGCCTTGTCCACGGGGAAAAAGGTGTAAGACAGCGTGATTGTCGTCAGATTGTCGAGGTCTGAATTTTCAGCAAGGTCCGGATCGATGAAGAAATAGACCGGCATGTCCATGCTGTCGCCGGATGCAAGCTCGGTTTCGGTGAAACAGAAGCACTCCAGCTTGTTGAAGTAAGCGCCCGCATTGTTGGGCGTGACGTTGAATGTCGCCTCGCCCGTTGTGGCCAGCGAGCCCAGATTCTTCGCGAAATATTCCATCGTGGTCGCTTCGCCGAGCTTCAACTCGACTTCACGGACCTTCGGCTTGAACTGCCATCCCAGAGAGCCTGCAGCCTGAGCATCAAAGCGCACCTTGATGGTGCGATCCAACTGTCTTTCCGCCACCTGTTCGACACGCTGCGTGGTGCCGCCAAAACCGGTGACCTGACAGAACAGCCGGTAGAGCGGAACGGCGGCAAACGACATGCCGAGCATGCCCAGGGCAAAACTTGCGCTGAACAGCGCGGTGCGGGCATTGCTGCCCTTCTCCGGAATGAAGCCAAGCCGCATCAGAGAGCCCGATCGACCAAAGCGAGATTGGAGCCAACTTTGAAGTAAGTCGCAGCCCACAGAATGACGACCCAGGCCACCAGCCCAAGCGCAATGGCCTTGGAGCGGTTGCGACGTGCCTTCTGCTCGGCTTCGGTCAGATCAACGGTTTCCACCTTGGGTTTGCCAGCGCTGTCACTCATGCCGAGAACCTTTCCACCAGAAGCGCACCCACTCCATCGATCAGCAATGCGGCGAACACGCCGTAGAGGAATGCAATCGAGTAGAAGAAAAGCTTCTTTTCCGCCGCCAGTCCATTGGACCCGGCGTCGCGGACAACCTTATAGGTGAGCCAGATGAACCAGGCTGAGGCAGCGGCGGCCGCCAAGCCATAGACCCAAGACGCATAGCCCAAGAAGTATGGAGCCACCGTCACAGGTGCGAGCAGCACGGAATAGACGAGCATTTGGCGACGGGTGAAAGCAGCGCCAACCACATTGGGCATCATAGGCACATTGGCATCATCATAGTCACCCATCTTCCACAGCGCCAAAGCCCAGAAGTGCGGCGGCGTCCACATGAAGATGATCGCGAAAAGCACCACACTTTCCCAAGACACCGTGCCGGAAATCGCAGCCCAGCCCACCATCGGTGGAAAGGCCCCGGCGGCGCCGCCGATCACGATGTTCTGCGGTGTCGAACGCTTCAGCCAAGCGGTGTAGACGACGATGTAGAAGAAGATGGTGAAAGCCAGCAGCCCGGCGGCAGCCCAGTTCACCGTAACGCCAAGCGTCATCACACTGGTGATGGACAGGAACGAACCGAAGAACAGCGCGTCCTGCGGGGCAACCTTGCCTTCGGGCACAGGGCGTTTGGCCGTACGGGTCATGACGGCGTCAATATCGGCATCATACCACATGTTCAGCGCGCCGGAGGCACCAGCACCGATAGCAATGCAAAGAAGCGCGATGGCGGCCAGCACGGGGTGAAGCCCGGCACCGGTGGAGACCTGGGCCAGCACCATGCCCACAAGGGCGGTGAACACAACCAGTCGCATGACCCGCGGCTTAAGGAGACGCCAATAGTCGACGGGTTCTCCAAGGCTCAGTCCTGCGCCGTCTCCGGCGCGGTCCAGTGCGGTGCTTTCAAAGTCGTGTGCCGTGCTCATCGGTCTCTTCTAATCAAATCATCCGAGTTGCGGCTCGTGCCGCCTTCAACCGGATATGACGAAGCCGCCCGGCCTGGGGCGGCTTCCAAAATCGGTGGCTGTTGCCCCTATTTGATGCGGGGCAACTGCTCCCACTGGTGGAATGGCGGCGGCGAAGACAGCTTCCATTCCAGTGTCGTTGCGCCCTCGCCCCAAGGATTGTCGCCAGCCACGCGCTTGCGCATGAAGGCTTCGGCAACGCCCCACAGAAAGATCAGCACTGCAAAGGCCGAAATGTAGGAGCCGATGGACGAGACCCAGTTCCAGAACTCATAAGCGTCTGGATAATCCACATAGCGGCGTGGCATGCCCTGGCGACCGAGGAAGTGCTGCGGGCCAAAGATCAAGTTCACGCCCACGAAGGTCACCCAGAAGTGGGTCTTGGCGACGAACGAGTTGTACATGTAGCCCGTGATTTTCGGGAACCAGTAATACCAGCCGGCGAAGATGGCGAACACGGCACCCAGCGACAGTACGTAGTGGAAGTGAGCCACCACATAATATGTGTCGTGATAGGCGCGATCGAGGCCGGCATTGGCCAGCTGCACGCCAGTCACACCACCCACGGTGAACAGGAAGATGAAGCCGAAGGCCCAGAGCATGGGTGTGCGGAACGTGATCGAACCGCCCCACATGGTGGCAATCCAGGAGAAGATCTTCACACCGGTCGGCACCGCAATGATCATGGTGGCCGTCACGAAGTAGGCCTGCGTGTTGAGGCTCAGACCGGCAGTGTACATGTGGTGTGCCCACACGATAAAGCCAACTGCGCCGATGGCGACCATGGCGTAGGCCATGCCGAGATAACCGAAGATCGGCTTCTTGGAGAATGTAGAGACGATGTGACTGATGATGCCGAAGGCTGGCAGGATCAGAATGTACACTTCAGGGTGACCGAAGAACCAGAACAAGTGCTGGAAGAGGATCGGGTCACCACCGTATTCCGCCGTGAAGAAGGCCGTACCGAAGTTACGATCCGTTAACAGCATGGTGATGGCACCGGCCAGAACAGGCAGGGACAGAAGCAGAAGGAACGCAGTCACCAGCACAGACCAAGCGAACAGCGGCATCTTGTGCAGGGTCATGCCCGGCGCGCGCATGTTGAAGATGGTCGTGATGAAGTTGATTGCACCCAGGATCGAAGATGCACCGGCGATGTGGAGCGACAGGATCAGCAGATCCATGGCTGGGCCTGGCTGACCCGTGGTCGACAGCGGCGGATACATGGTCCAGCCGCCACCCATCCCGTTGGCACCGGCAGGGCCCTCAACGAAGAGCGACATGCAGGTGAGCAGGAACGCCGGCGGAAGAAGCCAGAACGAAATATTGTTCAGTCGCGGGAACGCCATATCAGGCGCGCCGATCATGATCGGCACCATCCAGTTGGCGAAACCACCGATCAGAGCGGGCATGACCATGAAGAAGATCATGATCAGACCGTGGGCCGTGGTCAGCACGTTATAGGTGTGCGGGTCGGCGAAATATTGCAGGCCGGGGGCCTGCAGCTCCATGCGCATAAGGACGGAGAACGCGCCGCCGATGATGCCCGCGATGATCGCGAAAATCAGGTAGAGCGTTCCGATGTCTTTGTGGTTGGTCGAGAAGAGCCAGCGTTTGACGAAGCTCTGCGGAACACCGTGATCGTGGTGGGCTGCTGCGGCGTTGGCCATAATCTTTGCTTCCCCGATTAGTTGTTGTTTGCGACCAGCGTGGCCCGTTCGGCCTCAATGCTGGCAATCAGATTTTGGTTGGCCGTGTCGAGATCATCGGCAGCGGCGGTCAGCCAGGCGTTGTAATTGTCTTCCGACACCACGCGTACGGCGATGGGCATAAAGGCGTGACGAGCGCCGCAGAGCTCAGAGCACTGGCCATAGTAGAGGCCTTCCTTCTCTGCCTTGAACCAGATTTCATTGTTGCGGCCTGGGATGGCGTCCATCTTCACGCCAAAGGCCGGGACGGCAAATGCGTGGTTCACACCTTCAGGATCAGCGGTGACGAGCATGCGCACCACTTTATTGACCGGCACAACAATCTCATTGTCGACGGCCAGGAGGCGCGGATATTCGGCGCGATCTTCTTTGCCGTAGCGAGCGCGCTCGTCATTGTCCTCGGAAAGAATGTTGGAGTCGAAGACCAGCTCGTCCTCGGTCTGATATTCATAACCCCAGTACCACTGGTAGCCGACTGCCTTGATCGTGATCGCTGGCTCCTCGGGCGGATCATACTGAGCCGAGAGAAGCTGGAAGGACGGAATCGCCAGAACGAGCAGGATGAGCACAGGGCCGAGCGTCCAGATCACCTCGATGGTCGTATTGTGGCTTGTGCGGGAAGGCGTTGCATTGGCCTTGGCGTTGTAGCGCACGGCAACCCAGACCAGCAGACCCAGCACGAACAGAGTGATCGGGATGATGATCCAGAGCGTAAAGATCTCAAACCACTCGATCTGGGCCATGATGTCGGTGACGGCGGTTTGAAAGCCGAGGCCGTATGGCGTCGGGGCACCAAACCCAATATCCTCACCGCTCGGGTGCGGTGCGCTTTGGGCAAAGCCCGCGACGGTGGTCAGCATGGTAAATGCGATGGCGATGAAAGCGCCCAGCGCGGCACGAAGCTGCATATTTTCTCTCACAATCATTCAGCGCCCAAGGCGCTACAACTTATAGGGTTTCTAGAACCATGCCCCGCCTGCAGAAACAAGCGCGGCGGAGTCGCACCTTTTGGTAAGACGGGCGCTATTTTTGCCGCTTATGACAAGAAGCGCACGGCAACAAAACCCTTGGGCGTGCCAAGATGGTGCCCCATTGCCTGCGATAAGTGGTTTTTCCCGCCAAATGGCAGCCCGTTCCGGCTGACACCCTGCGGGAAACCATCGTGGAGGCGCAGGAGCATTTCGTTAACCACGCAACCATGCGAAAAGATGATTCGCAGTGCGATTGTTTCTGCGATTTGGGCAACGCGACGAACGCGCCGCCCAGAAGTGAAGGAAGAAGCTTTGTCGAATTCACTGGCCCGGGGCCTTAGAAAACTCTCGCTTCTGGCCGCCCTAAGCGGCCTCTGCATCGCTCCAACTGTCAATGCCTGGGCGCAAAGCGCAGCGTCGGGCGGTGTCCGCTCCTCCCATGGAGCATGGGCCGTGGTGTGCGATGTGCCACCGGGTGCAGCCAGTGAGCAATGCGCCCTGATGCAAAATGTCGTCTCCGCCGAACGGGATGAGGTGGGTCTTTCAGTCGTCGTCTTGAAAACCGCAGACCGCCAGGGACGCTTGTTGCGGGTGTTGGCGCCATTGGGCGTTCTTCTGCCAGTGGGTTTGCGTCTCAACATTGATGGCAAGGATATTGGCCGCGCCTACTTCGTGCGCTGTTTCCAAGACGGCTGCTACGCCGAAGTCGAGCTTGAGGGCGAGCTTCTCGAAGTCCTGCAAGCGGGAAAGACGGCGACCTTCTCCGTCTTTCAGACACCTGAGGAGGGCATTGGCATACCGGTTGATCTCACGGGCTTCAGCGACGGTTTCGCCGCCCTGCCGTAAGGGCCCAGTCACACAATCGTGGTGCATGGTTTTCTCAAGCAAGCCGATACCTATCTATCGGTGCAAAGGAGATCGCCATGACAGATGCGGCCAACGCAGACTTTCAATCCAAGCTGGACAGCGCTGTACCATCTCTACTGGACCGCTTTGATACCGATAGCGATGGCCTTCGGGCGCTTGTGGCCTCCGCCACCGAAGGGTGTGATGATGGCGAACTGTTTGTCGAATACTCCCAGTCCGAAAGTCTGGCCTTTGACAATGGCCGCCTGAAAGTTGGTTCTTTCAACACCGGTCAGGGCTTCGGCCTTCGGGCGGTCGCGGGCGAAACCGCTGGCTACGCCCACTCTGGAGAGCTTTCCACGGGTGCGCTGAAGCGGGCGGTCGATGCTGTCCGCGCTGTGAGAGGCGGCCATTCCGGCACCTATGCTGCCGCTCCCGCCCAGACCAATCAGAAGCTTTATGGTGACGAAAACCCGCTTGAAGGCATGAGCTTTGAAGCGAAAGCCGAATTGCTGCAGGAAATCGATGCCGCCGCCCGTGCCCGCGACCCGCGCGTCCGGCAGGTGTCCTGCTCACTCGGTGCTAGCTGGCAGATCGTCGAGATCCTGCGAGCGGACGGCCATTTGATCCGCGACATCCGACCCATGGTGAACATGCGGATCGGCGTCGTGGTGGGCGAAGGCGACCGCCAGGAACGTGGGAGCTACGGCATTGGCGGGCGCACCAGCTTCGAGAGCTTTGTGACGCCGGAAAGTTGGAATGACGGCATCGACCATGCGCTGAAACAGGCCCTCACCAATCTTGATGCCGTCGCCGCGCCGGCCGGCGAATTCGACATCGTGCTCGGACCGGGTTGGCCCGGCGTCATGCTGCATGAAGCGGTGGGCCATGGTTTGGAAGGTGACTTCAACCGCAAAGGCACATCCGCCTTTGCCGGCCTGATGGGGGAACAGGTGGCAGCCAAGGGCGTAACCGTCGTTGACCAGGGCACGTTTGACGACCGGCGGGGCTCCATCTCAGTCGATGATGAAGGCACGCCATCAGGGCGCACCGTTCTTATCGAGGACGGTAAGCTGGTGAATTACATGCAGGACCGTCAGAACGCGCGGCTGATGGGCATGGAGGCTACGGGCAATGGCCGCCGCCAGTCCTATGCCCACGCGCCCATGCCCCGCATGACCAACACCTATATGGAAAGCGGCGGCTACACCCCGGAAGAAGTGATCGAGAGCGTGCAGGACGGCATCTACGCCGTCTCATTCGGCGGCGGGCAGGTGGACATTACGTCTGGCAAATATGTGTTCGACTGCACCGAGGCCTATCGCCTGCGCAACGGGAAAATCGCCGAACCGCTGAAAGGCGTGATGATGATCGGCAATGGTCCGGACGACATGAAGCGCGTCACCATGGTGGCCAACGATATGGCGCTGGACACAGGCGTCGGCAATTGCGGCAAGGCCGGCCAATGGGTGCCTGTCGGTGTGGGCCAGCCCACCCTTCGCATGAACGCCATCACCATTGGCGGCACACAGGCCTAAAGGGTGGCTTCCTCCATCCAGCACTGCGTGTTTCTAAAAATAAGTCCTTCGGACGCACATCTTTTTGAGCCCGCCATGCTCCGCCTTCGGTCGGTGGTGGACCGCTTGGACGGTGCGTCCGATCTTCGCTTTGGTCCCAACGCTGACTTCGAGAAATCGACACCGGATTACACCCATGGCTTCATCATCCAGTTCAACACGGCCGATGATCTGGCGGTCTACGCGACGGACGCTGAACATCAGGCCATTGGCGCAGACCTAGTTGCCATGAGCGCCGGCGGAAAGGACGGTATTTCCGTCTTCGACCTCGTTACGGATTAAGCCGCTCTACCGTCCAACCGCCCCCTATCCGCTCGAACCGGAAGCGGTCGTGCAGGCGGTATTGGCCATCTTGCCAGAACTCGACTGAGCTCGGAATCAGCTTGTGCCCGTACCAGTGATCGGGCCTCGGTACGTGCTGGCCGGTTGCATCGTCCTCGCCGTAGCGCGCCTCAAGTTCGGCCACCCGGTCCATCAGGTCCTGCCGCTTCGCCAAAGGCGACGACTGGTCAGACGCCGTCGAGCCAAAGCGGCTGCCCCGACTGCGGGACTGGAAATAGGCATCCGACAAACCTTCGGAAACCCGCACCAGTTGACCTCGCGCCCGCAGAACCCGGCGGCGGCTCTTCCAATGAAAATTGATCGCCGCCTGTCCGTTGGCCAGGATCTGGCCTCCCTTCGCGCTGGTCATGTTGGTGTAGAAGATGAAGCCACCGGTCTCGGCGTCGGCTTCAAAGCCCTTGAGCAGAACCATGCGAACATCGGGAAGACCGGCTTGGTCCGCAGTCGCCAGTGCCATGGCATTGTGATCCTCAGGCTCGGTCTCTTGCGCCTCGGAAATCCATGTTTCAGCCAGCAATAGTGGGTTCAGCTGGTCCGTGCTGAGGGCCCGCCTAGCCTCATCGTTACACATTGTATCAAACGTTAAGGTTTCGGCCATATCCTTGGCTCCAGACGAGATTAAGGAAGCACACTTCATCCGCGAGATGCTCAACGTTTGAGCGCACGGCAGGGTGATACAGGGCCATCGATCCGGTGGCCAGAGTTGAGATGTAGGCGTAAGAGCGTGAAGAACGAGCTGTACAGCGTGAGCCGTCGCAATATCCGCACTTTCGGATACGCCTTCGGACTGCTCGCTGTTGTGGCCATCACCGGGTGCAGCCGCACGACAGACATTGCCGAGCTCGCCCCCGCCGCAACCGATGCCACGACCACCGCCAGCATTGCCGACGAACAAACGGCCACGTCCGACAAAGCCGTCATCGCCTCCACGATTGGCGGAGCGAAAACGCAAGGCAAGACCAGCGGCGATCTCATGGTTCTGTCCTGGGCCAATGAGGAAACGGGCAATTCCGGCACCATCACGGCCATCGAACAAGCCGTCACAGACGATGGCGAGCGCTGCTTCAGTTTTCTGACGACGCTCGAAAACTATACAGGCATCTCGCTTTATGACGGTAAGGCGTGCGAGATGAGTGCAGGCCAGTGGGTGCTGTCTCTGTTCAAGCCGAAATCAGCGGCCTGACCGGCTTTCCTCGGCGTTCAGGCTTCTTGAAACACATCCGATCCATCCATATGTATGTTGCAAATTTGCAACATACATATGCCTGACACACGGCATAACACCACAGGTTTGTAGCGATGGCACAGGATCCGTACCGAGTTCTCGGCGTGGCGAAGTCCGCCGACGCATCCACGATCAAAAGCGCCTTTAGAAAACTGGCCAAACAGCATCACCCGGACACGGCAGGCAGCGATGAACGTGCCAAGGCAAGGGCTCAGGCGCGCTTTGCAGAGGTCAATCAGGCCTACGAGATCCTTGGCGACGGCGACAAACGCAAACGCTACGACCGAGGTGAGATCGATGCGGACGGGACCGAACGGGCCACCTTCAACGGGTTTGGCCAAGGGTTCGGGCAGGGATTTGGCCAGGGCTTTGGTGGCGGTCGACAGCGAACACACGACCCGTTTCAAGCCGGCGGCCCGTTTGGCGACATGGGTGCCGGGGCATCCGGAACGGGCGCAGAAGATATTCTGCGGCGCATGTTCTCCGGTGGAGCCGGGTTTGGCGCGGATGGCCAAGGCAGGCGCAAGCCCGCCGCCGCAGAAACTCGTGCCGGTGTTACCCTGTCCATCAGCGATGTGTTGGGCAGTGACAAGGTCAATGTTGACACCGGCAATGGCCGAAAGCTGGCCGTGGCCATCCCGCAAGGCACGCGTGACGGCGATACCATTCGCCTGCGCGGACAGGGCCAGACAGACGCCTACGGCCAACAGGGCGATCTGCTGCTTGAGGTTACGATCAAACCGGAAAAGGGCTGGTCGATCAGGGGCGATGACCTGCTGGGGACTTTCGACGCGCCCCTCGATATCGCCGTAAATGGCGGAAAGGCCCGGGCGAAGACGCCTCGCGGAACACTGGCTCTGACCGTTGCCCCCTGGACCGATGGCGGCAAAACATTTCGCCTCAAAGGGAAAGGCCTGCCTGCCAAGAAAGGCAGCCGGACCACAAATGGTGACATGATCCTGACGATGAACATCAAACTGCCGGAAGGTCAGCCAGACGCTTTGGCCACCCTGCTCAAGCGGATGTCAGAAAGCTGATACTATCAGGCAGAGCTAGCCAAAATGGCGGCTGGCCAGCACCACTCCGTTGATCAGTCAGCCAAAAATTTCGATTGAATCTAAGGGTCGTATAGCGCCGGATGCTGGTCCTTCAGGCGCCACCAGTTGCTCGGGTTGAAGCTTTGGCAGTCCGGAGCCGCACCAAACATCTGCACACGCGATGCCAAGACAGGCCACCTCCACTTTCGGCTTCAAGGCTTGAAGGTGTTTGACGTTTACGTTTCAGGCAGTCACGGTCCCAGAGTTGCAGCCTTTCAGGTGGTCACGCTGGGACGACGGCACACTAACACTGCAGCACACTGGCATTGCAGAAACGAGCATGCAGAAAGACAGGGGAAACGACACAATCATGCTGCGAAAACTTGGTCTTGGATTTCTGTCGATCTGCGTTCTCGTCGCTGCGCTCGCCATCTGGCGCGCGGACGACATCAGGCGTTTACTGGCGGTCAACAGCCTGTTCTCGGCGGAGCATATCGTTTCAAACTTCTCGTCCATGGACACCATGTTCCATGCCCGCTCGGTGCCCGTCTCCGGCGAAGTGGAGGCTTGGCCACGCAACGAGGCGCCGCTGCCAGAAGTCATCGCAACCTCCGGCCAACCCCTCGACGTTCAGGCCTATCTGCAATCGACGACCACCACGTCTCTGATTGTCATTCTCGACGGCGCTATCGTGCATGAAAGCTACTATCTGGGGACCGGAGAAGAGGATCTGCGGATTTCGTGGTCCATGGCCAAGAGCATGTTGTCCGTTGCCATTGGAGTGGCCGTTGACAATGGCCTCATTGACCTCGACCGGACCGTTGACAGCTACGTCCCGTCTCTTGCGGGAAGCGCCTATGAAGGCGCCACCGTCCGCAACGTGCTGAACATGGCAAGCGGCGTGCGGTTCAACGAGGACTATCTGGATTTCTGGTCCGACATCAACAAAATGGGCCGCGTGCTGGCCATCGGCGGATCCATGGACGGTTTTGCAGCCGAGGTAGACGAGCGGGATCGCGAGCCTGGCAGCGCACGGCAGTACATCTCCATCGACACCCATGTTGCAGCGATGGTGCTGCGAGCCGCGACCGGACAGGACCTGCCGGACTATATTGGCCAGACTATCTTCTCTCCGATCGGCCTCGAGCGCGAGCCCTATTACGTAACCGATGAAAATGGTGTCGCCTTCGCGCTGGGCGGCATGAACATGACGACCCGGGATTATGCGCGCTTCGGCCAGATGGTTCTGGATGGCGGCCAATGGGCGGGCGTTCAGGTGGTGCCCGAAGAGTGGATCGAGCAGTCCACGGCCCCATCAGCGCCAACAGCAACGCGCAATGATGGCTTTGACTATGGCTACCAATGGTGGATTCCCGAGGGCATTGAGGGCGTCATCCTCGCGCGGGGCGTCTACGGCCAGTTCATCTGGATCGACCGCAACACGAATAGTGTCATCGTGAAAACATCCGGTGATCGAAACTTCCGGCAGCGCGGCGCGATGGCCCGTGCAGTGGCGTTCTTCAACGGTTTGACCACTCACTATGCTGGCCGCACGCCCTGAACGAGACGCCCCGTGGCGACGACGCGATATGTTGCCCGCTCACAGCCCCTGTGGCATATCGACCGCAACAATACGACAGGGGAAAACCGATGGGCGATAAGCCATCTGCAAACGGCGTGATGGCCGGCAAACGCGGCCTGATCATGGGTCTGGCAAACAATCGCTCCATTGCCTGGGGCATCGCCAAAAGCCTGCACGAGGCGGGGGCCGAGCTGGCTTTTACCTATCAGGGCGACGCGCTGAAGAAGCGGGTTGAGCCGCTCTGCAATGAGCTCAATGGGGTGCTTGCCGGCCATTGTGATGTGACCGATCCCGACAGCATGGATGCAGCCTTCAAGGCCGTCGAAGACGCCTGGGGAACGATCGACTTCGTCGTCCACGCCATCGCCTTCTCCGACAAGACGGAACTGGACGGCCGGTTCATCGACACGACGGCACCCAACTTTGAGCGCACGATGAACATCTCGGTCTACTCGCTGGTGGCTGTTGCCCAGCGCGCCGAGAAACTGATGACCGAGGGTGGCTCCATTCTCACGTTGACCTATTACGGCGCCGAGAAGGTGATGCCGCATTACAATGTGATGGGTGTGGCGAAGGCCGGCCTCGAGGCATCCGTTCGCTATCTGGCAGAAGATCTCGGCAAGAACGGCATCCGCGTGAACGCGATCTCCGCAGGCCCGATCAAGACACTGGCTGCATCCGGCATTGGTGACTTCCGCTACATCCTCAAATGGAACGAATACAACGCTCCCATGCGCCGGGCGACGACCATTGAAGAAGTCGGCGACACCGCCATGTTCCTGGCGTCGGACTTGTCGCGAGGCATCACCGGCGAAGTCATCCATGTTGATTCCGGCTACCACGCTGTTGGCATGAAGGCGGTTGATGCCCCTGACATATCGGTCGACAAGAGCTGACCTGATTGTGGCGCCACTCACCCAATTGAAGCGCCGCATCCTTTTTGTGCGCCATGGCGAGACCGACTGGAACGCCGAACGGCGCATGCAGGGTCAGCGCAACGTACCGCTCAACCAGAAGGGCGAAAGCCAGGCCCGCACCGTCGGTGAGATTCTGGCGGGGCTTCTTTCAGCAGGCAATGAGGTAGACGTCTGGTGCAGTCCTTTGATGCGATGCCAGCGCACCTATGAATTGGCGTCAGAGACCTATCGCGCCGCTTTCGGCGCGCCCCTTCCTGCTCCTTCATTCGATGACCGTCTGAAGGAAATCACATTCGGACCCATGGAGGGCAAAACCCTCGCCGAACTGCCGCCCGAACAGGCGGAGGCCCGCGCGAAGGACCATTGGGCTTTCAGAGTTGAAGGCGCAGAGAGCTATGCCGATGGTGCAGTGCGCGCCGCTGACTGGCTGTCTGAACAAACCAGCTCAGCCGCCCCTCTCCTGGTCTTCTCCCATAGCGGCATATGCCGCGGGCTCCGCCACGTCCTGCTCAACATCCCCGGCGAGGAAGCATCCAACTCAGCGATCCCGCAGGGTGTGGTTATTGAGTGGAGCAAGTGGAGCAATAAGGGTGGATCGTGGTCAGAGGAGCGATTTACCGGGACCTGATGGGCTCGACACATCACCGCACGCAGTGGGTTTGACCGGCTCACGCAACGACCATAGAACCCCTCGAATGGACAAGTTCTCGCGCCTGGTAGTCACCCATGTCTCACAATTCTTTCGGACATTTGTTCCGCTTCACCACCTGGGGCGAGAGCCACGGGCCTGCCCTGGGCGTGGTGGTGGATGGCTGCCCGCCTGGGCTCGAGATCAGCGAAGCTGAAATCCAGGCCTATCTGGACCGCCGCAAGCCCGGCACCAGCAAGTTCGTGACCCAACGGCGCGAGCCCGATGCGGTTCGGGTGCTGTCCGGCGTAATGCCGAAACCGCTCGTTGATGAAACCGAGCCGGACGATTCGACGACACTCATCACCACCGGCACCCCGATCTCGATGATGATCGAGAACAAGGATCAGCGCTCCAAGGACTATGGCGAGATTCGCCGCCAATATCGCCCCGGCCATGCCGACTTTGCCTATGACGCCAAATACGGCATCCGTGATTATCGCGGCGGTGGGCGGTCTTCGGCGCGGGAAACCGCGGCCCGCGTGGCAGCCGGCGCGATCGCCCGCAAAGTATTGGAAGCCAGCTTCCCGATGGTCAAAATCCGCGCGGCCATGGTGGGCATGGGCACCCAAAGCATCGACCGCACAAACTGGGATTGGGACGAGGTCAACCGCAACCCGTTCTTCATGCCCGACGCCCAAGCAGTGGGGCGTTGGGAGACCTATCTCGAAGAGGTGCGCAAAGCTGGTTCATCGGTTGGCGCGCTGATCGAAGTGCAGGCCCAGGGCATTCCGGCGGGTCTCGGCGCGCCTGTGTACGGCAAACTCGACCAGGACATCGCGTCCGCCCTCATGTCGATCAACGCCGTCAAAGGGGTTGAGATCGGCAACGGTATGGAGGCGGCGTCGCTGACCGGCGAAGAAAACGCCGACGAGATTCGCATGGGCGCGGATGGCCAACCGGAGTTTCTGAGCAACAATTCAGGCGGCGTGCTGGGCGGCATCTCCAATGGCGACACCATCGTGGCGCGCTTCGCCGTGAAGCCCACAAGCTCGATCCTCACAGAGCGCCGCTCCATCGACGCCGATGGCCAGGAAGTCGATGTGCGCACCAAAGGCCGGCACGACCCGTGTGTGGGCATCCGCGCTGTACCGATTGCCGAAGCCATGATGGCGTGTGTGCTGGCCGATCACTGGTTGCGGCATCGGGGGCAGGTTGGGTGGTAGCTATAGTTCCCGGCCCCGCGGAAGATGATCCACCCCGGATCGGCATTCGTGAACTGCACCCAAACTCTGAACTGATCGTTTCGACTCTGCCTCCCATAGTGATAGCGGTGGGTTTGTTCGCAGAGACGTTTACTCTGGGCAGCCTGAGCAAAGGCGGCGCGCTAGCCGTTTCGTTTGCGATTTTACTTCAGTGGCTCATTGCAAGACATGACGGACTACTCCGTGTGTCATGGATGCGTTTCAACTTCGACCGATCAGAAATCTTCCTGGAGCAACTTTTGCAGTTGGGACATGAACATCATGAGGGGTTTGATGAGGGCCGGTCACCGCGACTGCGAACGGCTGCTGAATTAGGCGAGATATGCCTCGAGAAGATGGACAGAATTGATGCAGTTCTAGAGCGTCGCAGGACGTTGAACTGGATAGCCTTGGGGTATGCAATAACCGGAACTCTTCTGTGGGGTTTTGGCGACGACATCTCAAAGTTCCTAGGTATTGGCGGATGACTATATCATGACCTACAACCAAACCCGCGTCGTGGACGCCATTCGTGCTTTTGAAGCTGGCGAGATCGTTGTCGTCACAGATGATGATGACCGCGAGAACGAAGGCGATCTGATCATCGCCGCCGTGCATTGCACGCCCGAGAAGATGGCATTCATCGTGCGCCACACGTCCGGCATCGTCTGTACCCCGATGGAGCGTTCGGAGGCCAAGCGCCTGAACCTCACGGCCATGGTGGCGGACAATGATGCGCCCCACGCGACGGCCTTCACCGTGACCGTGGACTACAAGCATGGCACCACCACCGGGATTTCTGCCGACGACCGCACCTTGACGGCGCGCAACCTAGCCAACCCCAACGCCGGGGCAGAGGATTTTGTGCGTCCGGGCCACATCTTCCCGCTGGTAGCCCGCGAGGGCGGCGTGCTCATGCGCTCCGGCCACACCGAAGCTGCTGTCGATCTGTGCAAGCTCGCTGGTCTGCCGCCCGTGGGCGTGATCTGCGAGATGGTGAACGATGATGGCACTGTGATGCGTGGCCCGCAGGTGGCCGACTTTGCCGAAGAGCATGGTCTCAAGCAGGTATCGGTGGCGGACCTGATCGCCTACCGCCAGCGCAAGGAAACGCTCGTCAGCCGCGACGCCACCTTCTCCATCGACAGCCCCCACGGCCCGGCGGAAGCCTTCGCTTACTCCCTGCCCTGGGAACCGATGCAGCACCTCGCCGTGGTCTATGGCGACATCCGGGATGGCGAAGACGTGCCCGTACGGCTCCACGTTGAAGATGTGGCCGAAGACGTGTTCGGCACAAAGCCTGCGATCCATGACATCCGCCAGAAGATTGCCGACGCAGGCCGCGGTGTGATCGTCTATCTGCGGCAGGGCTCCGTGGGCGTCGGCGGTCAGGGCAGGGTGCAACGAGCAGACACCTCTGACCGCGAAGACCATGCCGAGCAGCAGGAGCGCGATGAGGAATGGCTGGAGATCGGTCTGGGCGCGCAGATCCTGAAAGATTTGGGCGTACGCTCCATCCGGCTCCTCGCCTCGCGCGAACGTCATTATGTCGGATTGTCCGGCTTCGATATCGAGATCGTGGACACTGAAATAGTATAGGCCCACCATGCGCAGACTGACTGGACCCCTCGCCCTTGTGACCGCCCTCGCTGCAGGGCTGGCAATTGGGTGCAGCGCGGCTCTGGCACAGGAAAGCCGGCGAGGACCGCTGGCAGCGCTGACCAAGCTGGGAAAACTTAACCCGCCGCCTGATGCGCGCATTGTTTTCTCGCCTGTCCGGGACAGCAAGATTGAGTGGGCCGCCTTTGTTCAGGCAACCGATCGCTACGCCCACGGCGTGCTGGGAGACGCCATCGAAGCGTCGGGCATCGCCGTACAGCTTCGCGGCAACGAACTGGTCAGCGTTCAGTTGAACCGCGATGTGTATGAGGACATCGACCCGCGCCTCGTGCAGCTCGATGCCGACAGGGACCCGGGCCTTGAGATCGTTGTTCTCCAGTCCAAACCGAGCGGCGGAGGCTCGGTCGCTGTCTATGGCTTGCTGGAGAATGATGACGGCACGCACCGCCTCTCCCGGCTGGCGCAGACGCCCTATATCGGCACTCCAAATCGCTGGCTGAACGTGGCTGGCATAGCGGACTATGATGGCGACGGGCGCATGGAGATCGCGGTCGTCGAGACCCCGCACATTGGCGGCGAACTGCAGTTCTGGCGCTACATCACAGGCGACGACATGTTGGCGAGCCGACTGGACCTGGCGGGCGCCCGGCGCGGCTTTTCCAACCATGCCATCGGATCCCGCGACCTGGCTCTGAGCGCAACACTGGATTGGAACGGCGACGGCCTGCCTGATCTGGTGGTCCCGACGGCCAATCGTAAAGGCCTTAAGGTCGTGACACTGGCCGATGGCGACGTGGAAGAGTTGGGCAGCTTTGACCTTGGAGCAGAGGTGGCTGGAAATTTCAAAGCAGGGCCACGCGTTGAAGTACCACTCAAGAACGGGTCGACATTCGCATTGCCCTCCTACGCCAAACCCAAGCGATATCCGGTGCCTAAATCGGGGCATGAAACTCGTGGGCGCGACGAAGGGCACCTGTTGCTGAACCGATAACGCGCTATGCTCATGTCATGACGACGCGCCTCTACACCCACGACGCCTTTGAGAACCACAGAACGCCGACAGGCCATCCCGAGCGCAGCCAGCGCCTGGCCGCGCTCCGGAGCGCACTCGAGCACGAGGATTTTGACAGGCTCGAACGGCTGGAAGCGCCGGTTGGCGATCTGGCGCCTTTTGCGCAAGTGCACCCTGAGGAGTTCGTTGCCGAGATCGAGCGTGCCTGCCGCCAGGTGGCAGACATGGGCTTGGAAGATGAGGATGCCATGGCAGCGATTGATGCCGATACGGTGATCAGCCCAGGCTCCGGCACGGCGCTGCACCACCTCATCGGCGCGCTGACGGATGCGGTGGATGGCGTTTTCGACGGCGACGCCAACAACGCTTTCATCGCGGCGCGGCCGCCCGGACACCATGCAGAGAAGACCACCGCCATGGGCTTCTGCCTGCTCAACGGCATTGCAGCTGCCGCGCGCTATGCCCAAACACAGCACGGCGCCGAACGCGTGGCAGTGGTGGATTGGGATGTGCACCACGGCAACGGCACCCAGGACATCTTCTGGGACGATGCGACAGTGCAGTTTCTTTCTACACACCAGATGCCGCTTTTCCCCGGCAGCGGCGCGCTGCGGGAAGAGGGCGGAGACAAGGCGGCAGGCCTGACGGTCAACGCGCCTCTTTCTCCCGGCGATGGAAGCGAGCGATTTCGAGAAGCTTTTGAGAGCCGCATTTTGCCGCAGCTTGACGCGTTTGGCCCGGATTTCATCTTCATTTCGGCGGGCTTTGACGCCCACCATATGGATCCGCTGGGTGGGCTGAAGCTGGCAGAGACGGATTTCGACTGGGCCACGGGCAAACTGATGGACATTGCGGACGCCCGGTGTGGTGGTCGCATCGTCAGCCTGCTGGAAGGTGGATACCATCTTGAGGGCTTGGCGCAGTCCGCCAGCGCCCATATACGAAGGCTGATGACTGCCTGACGGGAAGATCCCCTGACGGTGCAAATGCCCCGACAGTACATACATGAGGGCCGACATGGCGCAGGACAAACCAATCGACGATATGAGCTTCGAAGAAGCGCTGGCTCAGCTGGAAGACATTGTCGGCCGCCTCGAGCAAGGCGATGTGCCACTGGACGAGAGCATCGCCATCTATGAGCGCGGCGAAGCGCTGAAAAAGCACTGTCAGGACAAGCTGGTTGCCGCAGAAAGGCGCGTCGAGAAGATCCGCCTCGACGCCAATGGCCAGGCGGCAGGCACCGAGCCCCTGGACGGATGATCGCACTGTAAGTTTGAAGTTACACTCCAAACTGTCACAAAACTTGCCATCCGACGCGCAACGCGCGAAGCTGGCATCCAGAAGTCGCCCAAAAGACCCAAAGACATCGAGCAAGAAGCCACAGAGTACGGACGAAACGTTGACCGCCAATACGCCTAGCCGACCCGACACTCCGCTCCTCGACACGGTCCACAAGCCGTCCGACCTTCGAAACATTGACGACCAGGATCTGCGCCAGGTGGCGGACGAGTTGCGGGCGGAACTGATCGATGCCGTGTCGGTCACCGGCGGCCATCTGGGCTCCGCACTGGGCGTTGTGGAACTGACGGTCGCTCTGCACCACGTGTTCAACACCCCGGACGACCGGATCATCTGGGATGTGGGCCACCAATGTTACCCGCACAAAATCCTGACCGAACGCCGCGAACGCATCCGCACGCTTAGGCAGGAAAATGGGCTGTCCGGCTTCACCAAACGCTCTGAGAGCGAATATGATCCGTTTGGGGCAGCACACTCCTCGACCTCCATTTCAGCAGGCCTGGGCATGGCGGTGGGGCGCGATCTGAAAGGCGGAGACAACAACGTTATCTCGGTGATTGGCGACGGCTCCATCACCGCCGGCATGGCCTATGAGGCGATGAACAATGCGGGTGCCATGGATGCCCGCCTGATCGTCATTCTCAACGACAATGACATGTCGATTGCCCCGCCCACCGGAGCCATGAGCGCCTATCTGGCACGGCTGGTCTCATCCGGCACCTATCGCGGCCTGCGGGAGACCGCCAAGCAGATCACCAAGCGCCTGCCGAAATTCGTCGCAAACCAGGCCCGCAAGACCGAGGAATATACGCGCGGCTTTTTCACCGGCGGCACGATGTTTGAGGAACTTGGGTTCTATTATGTCGGCCCGATCGACGGCCACGATATGGACCATCTGCTGCCCGTGCTGCGCAACGTCCGCGACAGCGAAACCGGCCCGATCCTCGTCCACGTCGTGACCAAGAAGGGCAAGGGCTATGAGCCCGCAGAGAAGTCCCGTGACAAATATCACGGAGTGTCCAAGTTCGACGTCATCACCGGCGCTCAGTCCAAGCCGACGCCCAACGCGCCGTCTTACACATCTGTTTTCGCGCAGGCCCTGATCGAGGAAGCACGGGAAGACGATAAGGTGGTGGGCATCACGGCCGCCATGCCGGACGGCACCGGCCTCGACAAGTTCGGTGCCGAGTTCCCGGACCGCACCTTCGATGTCGGCATTGCTGAGCAGCATGCAGTGACCTTTGCGGCCGGCATGGCCACCGAAGGCTACAAGCCCTTCTGCGCCATCTACTCAACCTTCCTGCAACGCGGCTACGACCAAGTGGTACACGATGTTGCGATCCAAAACCTGCCCGTGCGCTTTCCGATCGACCGCGCCGGTTTTGTAGGTGCTGACGGCTCCACCCATGCGGGAAGTTTCGACCTCGCCTACCTGTGCTGCCTGCCCAACTTTGTGGTGATGGCTGCGGCGGATGAGGCGGAACTCAAGCACATGGTGGCCACTGCTGCGGCCCATGACAGCGGGCCCATCGCCTTCCGCTACCCAAGGGGTGAAGGCGTGGGCGTCGATCTGCCAGAGCGTGGCGAAGTGCTGGAAATCGGCAAGGGCCGAGTGGTTCAGGAAGGCGGCCAGGTCGCCATCATCTCCCTCGGCACAAGGCTGAAAGAAGCCCAGCTGGCCGCTGAAACACTGGACCAGCATGGACTTCCTGCCACCATCGTCGACGCACGCTTTGCCAAGCCTTTGGACGAGGCCCTGCTGCTTGACGTTGCGCGCAACCATGAAGTGGTGATCACGGTGGAGGAAGGCTCTACAGGCGGCTTCGGCGCCATGGTCCTGCACCTCTATGCCGACAATGGCATGTTCGACGAAGGCCTGAAGATCCGCAGCCTCGTCATGCCGGATGCCTTCATCGATCAGGCCAAGCCAGAGAAAATGTATGCCGATGCCGGGCTGGATGCCGAAGGTATAGTTGCCGCCGTTTTCGAAGCCCTTGGCAAGCAGGCCCACACTCAGGAAGCAGAGCGCGCTTAGCCAGAGCACGGCCATCACGGGCCGGATCGTAAGCCGACGCCACGCGCGTTAACCCTTCATTAAGCTTTCGCTACCGGCGAAGCCGCCAAACCGCTATTTTGGGGCATCACCTGAAAGCGGCACGTGGCATGCACATGGCAAACATCTTTCTCGTCGGAATCACATCGGCCTCTCTGTCCTTCATGGCAGTTGTGGGGCTCAGCAGTCTAACCTTCGATCAGAGTCACGCTCAGGGTGCAGAAACCGCATCGAGCGTTGCCGCCACTGTTTCGCCGCAAGCGCTGCCGGAGCTTGAGCGGGTTGAGCAAACGACAGCACCAAGGGTGGATGAGACGCTGCGCGCCTTCGCCGTGGACCGGCTCCATGAGCAATTGGGCGCCGGATTGCGCGATGGCGTAAGCGCCGATGACGACGCGCTGCCTCTGGCGCAAAGGCCATCCCACGCTGAAAGCGCCCCCAGCTTCCAAAAGCCCAGCCAGAGATTGCCCCGCATCATCTAACTGAGCTGCAGTCAGGAGTGGGCGTGCGTCGCCTCGACAATCATCTCGTCGCCCTAGGCCTTTTCGAAACGCGCTCCCGGGCGCGCGATGCCATCGTTCGCGGCACAGTGCTTGTGGATGGCAGAACAAACTCCAAACCCGGAACGATGGTCGCCCGTGACACCGTCATCGAGGTATCAGACCCCGCCGCTGGCTATGTGTCACGGGCAGCCCTGAAGCTGATCAAGGCGCTCGACCATTTCGAGCTTGATCCAAGCGAACGAACGGCCCTGGACGTCGGCGCGTCCACCGGCGGCTTTACCCAGGTGCTGCTTGAGAGGGGTGCAGCTCACGTTTTCGCACTGGATGTCGGAAGCGGCCAGCTTCATGAGAAACTGAGGCAGGACGGGCGTGTCACCAATCTTGAAGGTGTCAATGCGCGGGACCTGGACATCACAGAAGATGGCCCGCTTTCCGGATCATCCATCACGGCCATCGTCTCCGATGTCAGCTTCATCAGCCTGCGTCTGGCCTTGCCCAAGGCGCTGGACTTTGCAGCGCACGGCGCGTTTGCGGCTCTTCTGGTCAAGCCGCAATTCGAAGTTGGACGCGGCCATATTGGCAAAGGCGGCCTCGTCACAGACTCCGCATTGGCGGAGGCGACTGCGGAGAGGCTGTCCGAGTGGCTCGATGCACAACAGGGCTGGCGCAGCCTGGGTTTGGCTCCTTCGCCGATCACTGGTTCCGACGGTAACACAGAGTTTTTGCTTGGCGGCATGAAAGACAGGCGTTAGCCGCTTGGTATGAGCGAAGCGCCAACGATCAGGATCGACCGGCTCGGTGCCAAAGGTGACGGCATCGGGGAAGACGGAAACGCCTACCCCTTCACCCTCCCTGGTGAAGAGGTTACTGGAGAAGCGCCCTACGCAATTGTCACATCCGCGCCGGCCAGAGTCGAACCCAGCTGCGCCCATTTTGGGAGCTGCGGCGGATGCTCGCTTCAGCATATGGCCTTGCCCGACTATCTGATTTGGAAGCGCCAGGTCGTTATCGACACTCTGGGTCAGCGTGGCATTGAAGCACCGGTGGAACCCTGCTTTGCCTGTAGGCCAGGCGAGCGGCGCCGTGTGCAGTTTACAGCCAGACGCACTGAAAGCGGTCTGATCTTCGGCTACCACGCTCCAGCCTCCAAACGGATCGTGAGCGTTGAGGACTGGGCATTCCTCTACGCTCACGATCCG